>CAZCPH010000080.1:0-10706 GCA_964500105.1 uncultured Mariniphaga sp.
CTTTGCCAACCAACTGGCTGTTTTCCGGAAATTGCAGATTGTAATAGTAATCTTTGCCTTCGGGTGATTTGCCCTGGAATTTGATTTTTTCTCCCGGTAAAAGCCAGTTACCGAACACGGCCATATAAACAAAACCGAAAAATGAAATGATTAGACCGATTTTCCCCAATTCAAACAAATGAAAACCCCCGTTACCGGTATCGAGCATCAGGCCGTGAACTACCAGATTCGATGAGGTGCCAATCAGTGTGCACATTCCGCCCAGAATGGCAGCATACGAAAGCGGAATCAGAAATTTTTTGTAAGACAGTTTCATGATTTCCGCCCAGCGCATAAGAATGGGTGAGAAGTTGACCACGATAGGCAGATTGTTTAAAAATGCCGAAAAAAAAGCTACCGGAACCATTACCCGCGGCAGCATAAAAGCCATTGGATTGCGTTTAGGCGGCAAATACTCTCTGGCCAGGCGCGCCATTAACCCCGATTGTTTGATGCCTTCGTTTATGAGAAACAACACTGCGATGGTAATCAGTCCGTCATTCGAAAACCCTGCTATCAGTTCCTGGTCGGTAATAATTCCGGTTGCCATAAAAATAACGGCAGCACTTAGCAGAATTAATCCGGGGCGCATGGCTTCCGTGATAAAGGCAATTACCAGAAAAAGAAAAACCGCAAGTACTATCCAGGCTTCAAATGTCATGAACTAAATATTTAAAATTTAGTTTTTCCGATTGTTCTGCAAATATATAAAGGATTTGGAGAAACAATGTTTTATGCACCAAAGCTTCAGAAATCAAAAAGCCCGTGGGTTTTACATCATTTGTATTTTCCGGCTGTATCAGACAGAACTTTGTTTTTGGTACAGTTTTTCAAATAATTTCAGCAGTTTTTTCGTTTTCCAATACGGAATCTGCAAACTTTACCACTTTTCAGATTGTTAGAATGAGCAATTATTAAGCAGAAAAATTTTAAAAATGATCAAATTCATAGAAAGAACGTTTCCTCTTGCAAATGTAAATTTTGCTTTGTTGGTATTGCGGATGGGAGTTTCACTGATGATGCTCACGCATGGTTATCCCAAATTGTTGCGATTATTTTCAGAGGAACCCATAACTTTTACCGCAATTTTAGGGTTAAGTGCAACGGTTTCACTGGCATTGGCAGTATTTGCCGAATTTTTGTGTTCGTTGTTGATTTTTTTCGGAGTGGGTACCCGTCTGGCCAGCATACCATTAATTGTCACCATGTTGGTAGCAGCATTTTATGCGCATGCCGATGACCCGTTTTCCAGAAAAGAGAAAGCGTTACTTTTTCTTTTGATTTACGTTGTGCTGCTTTTTACCGGAGGCGGAAAGTATTCCATCGATCACTATTTTTTGGGAAGGAAAAAGAAGAGGAAGCGGATGAGGTAATCTGTTTTTGCAGAGCAGAAAACGGTTGAAAAAGAACATAAACGTATGTGAATTAACTTTCTGCAAAAAATGCAAATAAAAAAGCACCGTAAGTTTTTACCTGCGGTGCTTTTTCTGTGCCCAGTAAAGGACTCGAACCTTCACGTCCATGCGGACACTAGTCCCTGAAACTAGCGCGTCTACCAATTCCGCCAACTGGGCAAATGCTGAAAGAACGTTTTGACTTTTTTGAAACAGAATTTCTGTTCAAAATTGCGGTGCAAATATATAAAAATTCAGTTCCCTCAGCGCAATTTCCTGATAATTTTTACACCATTTTAATTTGTTCGCCAACGGTATGTTTTTCGCAATACCGGCATTGCAAAGCAATGGGGGAATTTCCAACAACTTTAAAACGTGTAGTTATGGTTTCGTTGTTGGTTATACATTTTGGATTAAAGCATTTTACGATGCCAATAATTTCTTTCGGAATTTCCACCACTTTTTTCTCCACCACCTCGTAGTCTCGAATAATATTCAGTTTTGCATGAGGAGCAATCAGGGCAATTTTATTGATTTCGTCGTCTTCAAAAAATTTGTCGGTAACTTTAATGATGGCTTTGCTTCCCAGTCGTTCACTTTCGAGGTTGGTGCCAAACGTGATCTGGTTTTTTATTTTGTCGAGCCCTAAAATGGAGATGACTTTGAACAGGTTTTGGGCGGGAATATGATCAATTACAGTGCCTTCTTTAATGGCACTTACTTTTAATTTCAGTTTTTTCTTTTTATCGTCGCTCATGGCTTTTTATTTTAGGTTCATAATATGGGAAATAATGGCTTCGCGGGTAAAAACCCCGTTCAGTGCCTGGGTAAAGTAGTAAGCTTTTTCGTTTTGGTCCACATCGGTATGAATTTCGTTCACACGCGGAAGCGGGTGCAGGATTTTCATATTTGGTTTTGTTTTTTCGAGCATTGAATTGCGCAGGATATAGACATTTTTTACCTGTTCATATTCCATTGGATCAGAAAAGCGTTCTTTCTGAACACGCGTCATGTAGATGATGTCAGCTTCGCTTATGATATCGGTAAATTCTCTGTGTTCGAAATAGCGAATACCTTTTTCGCGAAGGTAATGTTTGTATTCTTCCGGCATTTGCAGCTCAGGCGGGGCAATGAAGTTGAAAATGGGGTTTTCGAATTCCGACATGGCCATTAACAGCGAATGTACGGTTCGTCCGTATTTGAGGTCACCCACCATAAAAATGTTCAGGTTGTCGAGTGTTCCCTGCGTTTTCACAATGGAGTACATGTCGAGCAGGGTTTGCGTGGGGTGTTGGTTGGCCCCGTCGCCTGCATTGATTACCGGAACCGGCGAAACTTCGGCTGCGTATCGGGCTGCACCTTCCAGCGGATGCCGCATTACAATCAGGTCGGCATAATTGCTCACCATTTTTATAGAATCGTGCAGTGTTTCACCTTTGGAGGTGCTGGAACTACCGGGGTCGGCAAATCCGATTATCCGGCCTCCAAGGCGGCTGATTGCCGTTTCGAAACTCAGCCGGGTACGTGTTGACGGCTCAAAAAAAAGGGAAGCAACTACCTTCCCCTGCAGCAAGTCCTGGTTCGGATTGGCTTCAAATTCGGCTGCAAGGCGCATTATTTTCAGGTATTCTTCCTTCGAATAATCTGTAATGGATATTAAATCTCGTTTCATTGTATTAAAATATTGAATGACTGATTTTTTCGGTAAAAAAAAGCCAATATTTTAAAAATCTAAAATATTGGCTTTTCGTCTGGCGAAAAAGCATAGAGGCTTTTTCTCTGAAGCTGTTTTGGCAGCTTTGAAATGTAGGTCTGAAAAAACACCGGGAAAAAGGAAATTTAATGATTCGGCAACAGCTGTTACCACAATAAAACTGGTCATGGATCTGTTGGTGTTTCATCATGTTTCAAATGTAAAATGATTCTTCCGGATGTACAGAATTTTAGAAATCGTTTTTTTCACCAATTTATTAACAAATTACCCAGACTGCTACTTTTTTATTTCAACCCCGTAAAATTGATGAAAAATATCTGCTATACGAGCGGCTTGCGATTTACGTACCGCAAAATCGAGTTCGCAGTCCAGCTCGAAGCGGGTGTCGGTAACATTCAGATTCTCCTGTTTTACAATTTGCATCACCTCGTTCATCTCTTTATAGGTAAATTTCAGCGTGAATTTTTCTTCGATTAATCGGGTGATGATTTTTGCGTTTTTTATTGCCTCGGCAGCAGCGGTGCGGTAGGCGTTAATCAGTCCGCTGGTTCCCAGCAGGGTTCCTCCAAAATACCTGACAACAATAATGAGGGTGTTGGTGAGTTCAAAGCTAAGCAGCTGCCCTAAAATGGGTTTTCCGGCAGTTGACGAGGGTTCGCCGTCGTCGTTTGCCCTGAAAGTTATTTCTTCAGTCCCCATTCGCCAGGCAAAACAGTGGTGGCGTGCGCTGTGATGCTCTTTTTTTACCTGAATCAGAAGTTCTTTTATTTCTTCTTCTGTTTCAACCGGAAAAGCATAGGCAATAAATTTGCTTCCCTTGTCTTTAAAGAGGCCTTCACTTTTTGCTTTTATGGTTTTATAGGTATCCATTACAACAGAATGTAAATGCTTAAAAAAGCCAGAATTAAGCCGGCAATGTTTATCCGGTTCATTTTTTCGTTAAAGATAAAAAATCCAATGGTAGCAGAAAGGGCAACAATAAGCATATTGTTCATGGCAAATACCAGTGAGCTTTCGAGCCGGCTTCTGTTTAATGCGTTCAGAATGAAATAGAGCGAGCCAAAATTGGCTATGCCAAGCAGAATGCCAAGCAACAGTGTAGGAATGTGCAGGAATTTTCTGACACCTGAATTTTTTTGCCAGGCAACGACTAAGCTGAGAACAAAGGCCACGAAAAATACAAAAGTTGAAAACGCTGCAGACTGTGAATCGGTAATTTGGGTAGCCTGTATAAGTTTTACCAGTGAGTCGGTTATTCCGCTGCCAATGAAAATGGTCAGTGGCAGTGCAAACCACAAAAGATTGGTTTTCCTGATGTCTTTTTTGTAGAGTGTAAGCAGCACGGCCAAAGTGGCTGTAAACAATCCCGCAATTTTCAGAATGCCGGCTGTTTCGTTAAACCAGAACAGGGAAAAAACCACGGGGAATACCAATGAAAGTTTGTTGGCAAGGGTTGTGATGGTTATTCCTGCTTTTTGTGATGATAGTCCGATGAGAAAAAACATGATGATGTACAATACTCCCAGGCTGATTCCGTATGGCATCCAGCCGGCAAAGTGCAAAAACGGACTGAAATTACCCCGGAGAAGAAAGATGAAACCAAGCAGCGTGGCCGTGAGATAGTTCACAGCAATGAGCGGTTTTAACAGGCACGAAAAGTTTTTTGCCCACCTGAAGATGACATAGATGGCCGTGGATGAAACAATGCTTGCTGCAAGGAATATCATGATTCAGGTATCAATCTGTTGTGAAAAACAAAACCAGGCGCGAACCTGGTTTCAAATGTGTTTTTACATGGTAAGTTTTTTCTCAATATCTTCCACATACTGCCTGAAGTTCTTATCAGTGTCTTTCAGGTTATTTACCGTTTTGCATGCATGCAGCACGGTTGCGTGGTCTTTGTTACCAATTTGTGCTCCGATGCTTGCCAGCGAATATTTTGTCAGGTTTTTGGAAAAATACATGGTGATTTGCCGGGCTTGCACAATTTCGCGTTTCCGCGTTTTCGTCTGAAGATTTTCCACCGGCATGTTAAAGTAATCGCATACCACTTTGGAAATGTATTCAATTGAGAGCTCTCGTCTCGAATTTTTCACCAGTTTGTTGATGAGTTTAGCCGTAAGGTCGAGCGTGATTTCCCGTTTGTTGAGCATAGACTGTGCAAGCAATGAAACCAGCGCACCTTCAAGTTCGCGCACATTGTTTGATACATGCGAGGCAATATATTCAAGCACTTCGTCGGAGAGATTGATGCCGTCTTTATATGTTTTTTTGCGGAGGATTTCCATTCGCGTTTCAAAGTCGGGTGTTTGCAAATCGGCTGTCAGTCCCCATTTAAATCTGGAAAGCAGGCGTTGTTCCATCCCTTTTAATTCAATGGGTGGTTTGTCTGAAGTTAAAATCAGCTGTTTGCCAGTTTGGTGCAAATGATTGAAAATGTGGAAAAATGTTTCCTGCGTTTTTTCTTTGCCTGCAAATTCCTGCACATCGTCAAGAATGAGCACGTCAATCATTTGATAAAAATGCAAAAAGTCGTTGCGGTTATTGTTTCGCGTTGCCTCGGTAAATTGTGTCTGAAACTTGTTTGCATTTACGTACAGCACCACTTTGTCGGGCATCTGTTCTTTCACTTCAATGCCAATTGCCTGAGCCAGATGGGTTTTTCCCAGTCCCGAATTTCCGTAAATCATTAGTGGATTGAACGCTGTTCCTCCGGGATTCCGGGCAACGGCAAATCCAGCACTACGCGCCAGCCGGTTGCAATCGCCTTCAACAAAGTTTTCGAATGTATTGTCGGGCTTCAGCTGCGGGTCTATCTGCAGTTTCTGAATTCCGGGAATGATGAAGGGATTTTTTATTGATTTTTTCTCGCTGGCATTTAGCGGGATAGTCAGCGGTTTATTCTGAATTTTTGTATTGTTGTTGGTCGGGTAGCTTACCGTGTAGGGTGCTCCGTTATTATCTTGTGCATTTCCGTTACCGGGTCCCATCACTACGTTGTATTCCAGTTTTGCACCGTTTCCCAGAACCATACGAAGTGTTTTTCGCAAAATATCGATGAATTGCTCTTCAAGGTATTCGTAGAAGAATGCACTCGGCACCTGAATTGTAAGCACCTTGTTCTCTATTTTTACGGGTTTTATGGGTTCAAACCATGTTTTGTAACTGCTTCCCGGAACATTATCCCTGATAATGTCGAGGCATTTTTCCCACGCAGTTTGATGTTCACTATTCATTTATACTAGCCGGATTTTTGAGGTTTTATTAAATTCCTTTTTTAATTCCCACTAGCAAAAATTGCGAAAAAAAAGTTAAAAAAAAAATCCTTTCTCTCTTGATTTTATTAAAAATTGTTTATTGGTTTCTATCTGAGGGGTTTAAAAAAAATAAAATTTTATTTTTTTTTATGTTGTTGAAAATCAGTGTATTTTCCTTAATATTTTGATTAGTAGAAAGCTAACTGGTGGGTAGTGATTGGTTTAGACTTTTCATAAGTTATACTATTAACAAGTTGTGGTTAATTACCTGATGGATTTTAGTGCTCTTTCCAATTTTATCAACCGTCCGTTTTTGAATGCGACGATAGAAGCATCGGGAAATTTTTTCAAAGCTTTTTCGTGTAAAGCTACAATTTCAGTAAACGAGCTGGTTGACCCAATCAGGTAACTGTATGCACCGCTTGCCTCAAATTCCTCAATTTCTCCCAATCCCTGAAAACGCGCTGAACTGGTTGATACCTGACTTTCACTGGAAACCAGATGCACCTTAAATATGATATTGCCGGTTGCATCTCCGGTTGTATTTACATACACCTTTCGTCCGAGGTCGAGAGCCGAAAAGTTAAGGTATCTTTCGGGATTAACCCTGATGTCGTTCATTAACAGGTTAAGATTTTCAGACAGCAGATTGACCGATTCATACAACTGGTCGTCGTTTAACAGCAAGCCCGCAGTGTTGTCGGTGCTTTTAAGTTGTGCAAGCAGGTCATTAACCTGGTCGGTTGCTGTGGCAATGTTTTGCACCAGCGGCGAAAGTGGCAATCGTGCCAGTGTGTCTGTTATTGCAGAGAGGTTATCAAGAGTCGTTTCAAAACTGTGTGAACTGTTGTTTAATGTGGTGGAAATGGTTTCAAGATTGGTAATTATTTTTCCCACACTTTCTTTTTTAGTGGAAACAATTTCCTGTAAATCGGCAGTGGCTTTTTCAATATTGTAAATGGTCTGGTTAATGTTTTCAAAACTTTCCGAAAGATTTTTCCGGGCATCTTCGTTGAAAATAACAGTAAGCACCGTAATTGCTGAATCGAGTGTGCTCAAAAGTTCTTCGGCCCTGTTTTTTATGGGGAGCACCTGCATACTCACTTGTTCTTTCAGGTCACTTTCCACATCTCCAGGTATGGTGTCATTTTCCGAATAAAATTCGTTGCCGGTTCCGAGGTTAATTTTAATCACCCGGGTTCCCATTAAATCACTGCTAACAATTTGAGCTACAGTTTTTACGGGCAGTTTTACCGAAGAGTCGATGCTGAAGGTAACCAGTAATCTTCCACTGCGGTCGGGCAGAAAGCTGATTTTTTTTACCTGTCCTATTTTATACCCGCTTAACTGCACATCATTGGATTCCGACAGGCCATCAACCCTGCTGTAAATAACATGATAGTCATCGCTTTGCTTAAAAATATCGTTGCCTTTCAGATAACTCAGTCCCCAAATAAGGATTGTTATGGAAATAACAATTAAAATTCCGAGTTTGGTAAATTTTGAAAGTTTCATTTTCTATAGTTATCTAAATGATTGAAATGTGTGGTAAAATTAGGCATTTCCTGCCGGATTCACTTATTTTTTGGTGTGAAAAAACGGAATCAAGGTATCAGAGCTTCTGAAATACGGTATTTATCGGTACCAGATTATCGTTTTCGAACGCAACCACAAAAGCACCGCTGAACTTGTTCTGTAATTTTTTCTGTGCATCGCCGGCCTGTTCCACAGAATTGTATTTTCCACAGAAGTACCTGTAAACATTTCCATGGTTTTGCATAAAAATGTGTTGTTCTCCCTTAAAGTTTTTGGCATTAATTTCCACGGGTTTCGACAACGAAGCAATTTGAACTGAAAAATAGATGTTATCAGCAGTTTGATCAGTGGTTTCGCTGCTTTGGAATTCGGCATTTTCAGATACTGAAGGAATTTCTTCAGAAGTTGATTCCGTTACCAGATTAAAACTGCTGCGGGCTTCCACCTTTTTTTTATAGTCGCGGAAAGCACGAAAAATTGCCGATGCCAGGAAATCGCGGCCCGACTGGCTCATGAGGAACTCCCGTTCGCCCGGATGGTTTATAAAGCCGGTTTCCACCAGAATGCTGGGCATGGCTGTTTGCCGGAGCACCAAAAAGCCTGCTTGTTTCACGCTCCTGTCGATGCGTTTTACCCGCTCTCTGAACTGGTCCTGAACCGCAGAAGCAAGCATGGCACTCTGTTCCAGATATTCGTCCTGAACCAGTTCAAACATGATGTACGATTCCGGGGAGTTCGGATCGAATCCTTCGTAGGTGGTATGGTAATCGTCTTCGAGCAGAATTACGGCATTTTCTTTTTTCGCCACTTCCAGGTTGTCTTTTGTGCGGTGCTGCCCCAGAATGTACGTTTCTGTTCCCTGAACCACACCGCGTTCCACTGCATTTACATGAATAGAAATAAATCAGCATCGTTTCTGTTGGCAATGGCAGCCCGCTGAAACAACGGTACAAACACATCGCGGTCCCGGGTGTAAACTACTTTTACATCAGGGAAGGCACTCTTTATGTAATTTCCAAGCTTCAGTGCAATATCCAAAACAATGTCCTTTTCGCGGGCGTTGCCGTAAACAGCCCCCGGGTCTTTACCTCCGTGCCCGGGGTCAATAACGATGGTTTTTACAGATGTGCCGGGCGCCTGAGGGTTCTGTGTCCCAGTGGAATGTCCTGAAAAACAGAATCCTGTTAGCAGAATAAGAATCACAAAGTATTGTTGTATTTTAATCATATCGTTTTCTGTTTCTGAAACAAAAATAGAAATATTAGTATTATTTTGCATTTATTAGGCCTCTGGTATAGGCCTTATTTTTATTTTTGCACACCGGGCCGGTAAGGTTAGGTTTTAAAGGCAGAAAACATTTTGTACAAACTATTAATAACATACTTTTTAGCTCTATTTCCCCTGTTAATTTTTGGCCAGGAAACAGAACGCAGGCTTTACAGACCTGACGTTTCATTTCTTGATACAACAAAAATTGAACCTGTTTCGCAGGATTCGCTTTACAATTTCCAGTTTGGAGCCGATACCTTGTCAGTCGACACTGCATTGATGGTGCAGTCTGATTCAGTTTCCCGGGAAAAACCACCGGTAATTGAAGCGCCCATTGATTATAACGCTGAAGATTCCATAATTGGTTCGTTCGACGGGCAAAAAGTTTTTTTATACAACAATGCGCGGGTTACATACCAGCAAATCGAGCTCACCGCTTATTATATTGAACTGGACCTGGAAACCAAAGAGGTTTATGCCGAAGGGATTCAGGATTCCACAGGTACACTGGTGCAAAAACCGATTTTTAAAGACGGGCGGGAGGAGTTTGAATCGAAGACACTCCGGTATAATTTTGAAACCGAAAAAGGGATTATTACCGATGTGGTTACCGAACAGGGCGAAGGTTTTGTACACAGCCAGAGAACAAAGAAAATTTCGCGCGATGCATTTGTTCTGAAGGACGGAAAATATACCACCTGCGATGCCGATCATCCGCATTTTTATCTGCACCTGACCAAAGCAAAGGTGATTTCCAACAATAAAATTGTCACAGGGCCGGCATATATGGTGCTGGAAGATTTCCCCATCTATTTTCCCATTCTGCCGTTTGGGTATTTCCCCAATACGCCAACCTATTCTTCAGGAATTCTGGTGCCCATGTACGGTGAAGAAAACAACCGCGGATTTTTCCTGCGCGATGGCGGATACTACTGGGCTGCAAGTGAATATTTCGATTTTGCTGTCAGGGGTGACATTTATTCCAAAGGTTCGTGGGCAGGGAAACTGCATACCAACTACCGTAAAAGATATAAGTTTAATGGTGGATTTGATTTTCGGTACAATGTAAACGTTTACGGTGAACGGGGCCAGGATACCTACCCCCGCTCTCCGCAGTTTGCAGTTACCTGGAGCCACAGTCAGGATGCCAAGGCTAATCCCAATCAGACGTTTTCGGCCAGTGTGAATTTCTCCACCAGCGGGTATGATAAACAGAATGCGATTTCGGCTGAGAATTACCTGCGAAGCCAGAAGTCGTCGAGTATTTCTTTTTCGAAAAAGTTTGAAAACACTCCATACAATCTATCGGTGAACCTGCGGCACTCGCAAAATTCTACAGACTCATCGCTGACTTTATCACTCCCTGAGATGACGTTCAGTATGGCTAAAATATATCCGCTACGAAAAAAAGTGAGGTCAGGTGCTTTGAAATGGTACGAGAAATTCGGCGTGAATTATACCGGAAACCTGCGAAATTCAATTACTGCACACGAATCG
>CAZCPH010000081.1:0-10704 GCA_964500105.1 uncultured Mariniphaga sp.
CATTTAATTGATTTTCAGCTCGAAGAACATTTTAAAACCCGACCGCTGGCCACTGAAGTGGAACGGATTTTCGCCCTGGGGCAGTTAACGCCCGACGAGTGGATGCAGCAGGCAGTCGGAAAATCGTTGTCCAACGAACCCATTTTAAAAGCTGCCGACGAAGCTATTCAACATTTCAACTGAAAATCAGAAATAAAGAGCAAAAAAATGGCGTCCGGAACTTCCGGACGCCATTTTTTTAATTCAGACCTTTTGGTTATGAAAGGAAAATTTTCATGTCATCTTCCACCGTTGTAATTCCGGCAATACCAAATTGTTCAACCAAAACATTAACCACATTTGGCGAAAGGAATGCGGGAAGTGTTGGTCCCAGGTGAATGTTTTTTACGCCGAGGTAAAGCAATGCCAGCAACACAATCACGGCTTTTTGCTCGTACCATGCAATGTTGTATGCTATGGGCAGTTCGTTGATGTCATTCAGCTCGAAAATTTCTTTCAGTTTCAGTGCAATTACTGCCAGCGAGTACGAGTCGTTGCACTGTCCGGCGTCAAGAACGCGCGGAATTCCGCCAATATCGCCCAACGGAAGTTTGTTGTAACGGTATTTGGCGCACCCGGCGGTAAGAATCACAGTGTCTTTGGGCAGTTGCTCTGCAAATTCGGTGTAATATTCGCGGCTTTTCATGCGTCCGTCGCAGCCGGCCATTACAAAGAATTTTTTAATGGCCCCTGTTTTTACGGCATCCACAACTTTATCGGCCAATGCAAAAACCTGCGCGTGGGCAAATCCACCGGTAATTTCGCCGGTTTCGATTTGCTGTGGCGGATCGCATTTCTTGGCGTGTTCAATAATGGCGCTGAAATCCTTCATTTCGCCGTTTTTCCTGTCGGGAAAATGCACGGAGCCTCCCAGGCCTGATGCTCCGGTGGTGTAAATACGATCTTTGTAACTGGCATTTTTCAGTGGCGGAACGATGCAGTTGGTGGTAAATAGGATTGGACCGTTAAACGATTCAAATTCTTCTTTCTGTTTCCACCAGGAATTTCCGTAGTTGCCCACCAGGTGTTTGTATTTTTTGAAAGCCGGATAGTAGTGTGCCGGCAGCATTTCGCTGTGTGTATAAACATCCACACCGGTGCCTTCGGTTTGTTTCAGCAGGTCTTCCATGTCGCGCATATCGTGACCTGAAATCAGGATTCCCGGGTTGTTGCGCACACCCACATTTACCTGAGTTGCTTCCGGATTTCCGTAAGCTGAAGTGTTTGCTGCGTCAAGCAGCGCCATTACTTCCACTCCGTATTTACCGGTTTCCAGAACCAAAGCTACCAGTTCATCCACACTAAGTTCTTCAGTGGTGGCCACCAGCGCCCGCTGCATAAAAGCGTAAACTTCGTCTTTTTTATGTTTCAGGTTCCATGCGTGTTCTGCATAGGCCGCCATACCTTTTACTCCGTAAATTACCAGTTCGCGTAACGAACGTACGTCTTCGTTTTCGGTACTTAGCACACCCACTTCAGTGGCTTTTTGCTCAAAATCTTCGGCAGTGGAACCGCTCCATGTGGCAAAATCGGGCAATTCGGCAGGCAGGTCAATTCCGGCTTCCACACATTTTTGGTGCAATTCGTTGCGCACCTGCAACGAAGCATTAATGCGCTTTACAAAGCTGTCGGCATCGAAATTGGCATTGGTGATGGTACTGAAAAGCCCGTCGAACACCACCTTATCCACACTTTCCGGATTCAGGTTTTTGGCCCGCAGTTTTTCGTTGTACCAGCTGATACCTTTCAGCACATACATCAGTGTGTCCTGTAATTTGGCCACATCGTCGGTTTTTCCGCAAATTCCTTTTACAGTGCAGCCAACTCCTTTAGCTGCTTCCTGACATTGAAAACAAAACATGCTCATACTTTTATTATTTAAATTTTTTGAATATTATCATTAAACTGTCTGTGTCATTGGAATCCATTCTTCGGAAAGAATTTGACCCTGTGTGCTTATTACCACCACTTTAACAGGTACATTCCGTTCTGCATACGAAAGTGCTGTTTGTATCATGCCAATTAAACCGCCGCAACAAGGCACTTCCATTATTGCCACAGTGATTGTGTTTACTTTGGCATCGTTTATAAGGCGAATGAATTTCTGAATGTAAATTTCTTTCCCCTGGTCGAGTTTGGGGCAGGCAATCACCATTTTTTTACCGGCAACAAATTTCCGGTGGAAATCGCCATGGGCAAAGGCAGTGCAATCGGCTGCAATGAGTAAATCAGCACCATGAAAATAGGATGCTGCCGGATTAATCAGGTGCAGCTGGACCGGCCAGTGGGTGAGGGCAGAGGCCATTTCTTCCTTTGGTTGTGCCATGGTTAAACCGGCTGCGCTGAATGCAGCAGGCGCCGAACCCGGGCATCCACCGGAAACAGGTTTGTTACTGCTCTTTTGCTGGGTTTTTTCGTGCAGTAGTTCGTGAACCTCAGCAACAGTAAAAGGCATTTTATCGCGGTTTGCTTTTATGAAATCCAGAGCCTGTTTCAGGTAACCGGTTTCGTTGTGGTCCTGAAGGTGTTTCAGGTGGGCAAATACCGTATTTTTTCCCTGAGTAACCATAAACTGCATGGTTTTTACTTCATCGTAGGGTTCGGCTTCCCGTTTTTCGATGGTAATGGCACCTTGCGGACAATGCCCGATACAGGCACCCAGCCCGTCACACATCAGTTCGCTAACCAAACGGGCTTTGCCGTCAATAATTTGCAAAGCACCTTCGTGACAGTTGGGTACACAGTTTCCACATCCGTCACACAATTCTTCGTCTATATAAACTATTTCCCTTATCATTGTTATAATTAATTTTCGGAAACAAAATTACGGGAATCGCGTTCTCCTGATTGTACCATTTGTTACAAAATCGACTTAAATGATAGATTACAAATTACTCGAAGATTGTCCGGTGTTTAAAGGGTTGATAGAAAGCGACCTGAGAAATTTATTGCGGGAGATTCATTATCAGGTGAAAAATTATTCCAAAGGTGAAGTGGTTGTTTTTTCCGAAGAACCAGCTGATAATCTGTTAATTGTGCTTTCGGGAAGTGTAAAAGGAGAAATGATTGATTATTCGGGGAAAACCATAAAAATTGAGGATATTGAAGCTCCCCGGCCACTGGCTTCAGCATTTTTATTCGGGAAAGAGAACCGTTTTCCGGTTACGGTATCAGCTAACAGTGATGTGCAGCTTATGGCTATACCTGTTCCTGAATTTTTAAAACTTCTGCAACGAAATACTCAAATTTTGATTAATTATTTGAACAATATCTCTTCGCGCAGTCAGTTTTTGTCGCAAAAACTGCATTTTTTAAGTTTTAAAACCATTCGTGGGAAGATTGCCCATTTTTTGTTGCAGCAGGCTGGTGAAAACCTGCATTCGTTTGAGTTGAAAACCACACAGCAGCAGCTTTCCGAGCTTTTTGGCGTTACCCGTCCGTCGCTGGCCAGGGTGATGAGCGAAATGCAGCGGGAAAAGCTCTTTGTTGTTGACAGGAAAACAGTTACTTTACTCAACAGGCAAAAGTTGAATAAGATACTTCGCGATGAATAATTCATTTGTAACATACCGGATTTTTGAACAATTTGGAAATGTAATGGCATTTACCACTATCCGAAATTCGATTGACGGAGTTAAAGCGCCGCGGTTTACAGAAAATCAGGGAATCCCAGCAAAGGAAAACCGCAGGTTTTTGTCCAAAGTTTTGGGAATAAAGCCGGAACAGCTGATTTTTCCCCGCCAAACCCACACCAGTTGTGTGGCCGAAATTTTCGGATATCCGGAAGAAGAACTTCAGGAAACAGACGCGTTGGTAACCAATCAGAAAGGTCTTTGCCTTTGTGTACAGACAGCCGACTGTGTGCCAGTTTTGCTTTTCGACTCCAAAAAAATGGCTGTTGCAGCAATTCATGCCGGCTGGCGCGGAACTGTAAAGCAAATAGTTGGCAAAGCCGTTGTAAAAATGGCGGACCTGTTTCAATCTTCTCCTGCCGACATTTGTGCGGTTATCGGTCCTTCCATTGGCCCGGAAGTTTATGAAGTGGGCGATGAGGTGGTTGAAGCGGTAAGGGAAAGTGTTCCGAATTCTGAAAAAACGTTATATAAAAACTCATCCGGGAAATTCCATCTGAACCTGTGGGAGGCCAACCGGCAGATACTGCTTGCCGGGGGCGTTTATTCAGAGAATATTGAAATTTTACAAGAATGTACTTTTCAAAACCCTGCAAAGTATTTTTCGGCACGGCGCGAAGGAATTGATACCGGCAGGCTTGTTTCGGGAATTATGCTGATGTAACTGAAGCATTTTAAAATTCCTTAAATTGCATTCTGTTCTTTCTGTTTTATGCAAAACAACTATCTTCGCGACAATTAACCATTTGCAAATTGTTCTGACGAAAGAAAAGTGTATCCAATGAAAGAATATAAGTTCGTTAACAAGCTGACAGGCTGGGTTGTATTTCTTATTTCAGCCGTTGTTTATTTAATGACCATTGAGCCCACCACCAGTTTCTGGGATTGCGGTGAGTTTATCACAACTTCGTATAAGCTCGAAGTTGGCCATCCTCCGGGGGCACCGGTTTTTATGATTTTCGGACGGTTTTTTTCGCTGTTTGCCGGTCCTGAAAATGTGGCCAAAATGATAAATATTATGTCGGCTCTGGCCAGCGCTTTTACCATTTTGTTTTTGTTTTGGACCATCACCCACCTGGCTTTTAAACTGGTTGCCAATGCAGAAAAAGTGACCAGGGGAAATATTGTTTCCGTTATGGCAGCAGGCGTCGTTGGTTCGCTGGCTTATACATTCTCCGATACGTTTTGGTTTTCGGCTGTTGAAGGTGAAGTTTACGCTTTTTCGTCGATGCTCACCGCCATTGTTTTCTGGGCAATCCTGAAATGGGAAAACACTGCAGATAAACCGTTTGCCAACCGCTGGCTGATTTTCATTGCGTACATCGTGGGGCTGTCCATTGGAGTTCACCTGTTGAATTTGCTGGCGATTCCTGCCATCGTGTTTGTGTATTATTTCAGAAAATATGAAGTTACCCGCAAAGGAATAATCTGGGCAATGGTCGCTTCCGTTGTTCTGCTGGGCGTCGTAATGTACGGTATTATTCCGGGAGTTGTAACAGTGGCATCGTGGTTTGAACTGCTTTTTGTCAATACATTTGGTCTCCCGTATAAATCGGGAGCATTATTTTATATTGCATTGATAATTGCGGCAATCGTTTATGGTATTCGTTACACGGTTAAAAAGAAAATGGTTTTATGGAATACCGTAATTGTTGGGATAACCGTAATTTTAATCGGCTATTCTTCATTTGCACTTATTATTATCCGTTCGGCTGCAGCGCCGCCAATGGATCAAAACAGCCCGAAAGATATGTTTTCGTTGCTGTATTACCTGAACCGTGAACAATACGGACAGAGGCCACTGTTTCACGGGCAGTATTATAATTCTCCGCTGAATCCTCAGGAACGTTACAAAGAGGGAAAACCAATTTATTCGCAGATTGACGGGAAGTATGTGATTACCGATCGAAGGGTTATTCCCAATTACGATGAAAAATTTAAAACCCTGTTTCCACGGATGTGGAGCAGCATGGATCCGGCGCATGAACAGGATTACGTACAATGGGGAAATATTAAGGGAAGAAGAATTCAACACCGGAACGAATCCGGTCAAACCGAAACAATTGTCAAACCTACGTTTGGCGAAAATATCAGATTTTTCTTCCGCTATCAGGTAGGTCACATGTATTTCCGCTATTTTATGTGGAATTTTGCAGGCCGGCAAAACGATATTCAGGGCCATGGCGGTACGTTGTACGGCAACTGGCTCAGTGGAGTAAAATTTGTGGATGAAATGCGTTTGGGCAGTCAGGATAATTTGCCCGACCGGTTTGCCAGCAACAAAGCCCGTAATACCTACTATTTCCTGCCCCTTCTGCTCGGTCTGCTTGGAATCTTTTTTCAATACAACCGGGGTAAGGAGGGCAAAAAAAGCCTTTGGGTTGTTTTCCTCATGTTTTTTATGACCGGACTGGCCATTGTTATTTACCTGAATCAGTACCCGCACCAACCACGCGAACGCGATTATGCCTACGCAGGTTCTTTTTATGCCTTTACCATCTGGATTGGACTTGGTGTACTGGCCATTTCCGAAACATTGAAAAAGTACATGAAAGAACCGCTAGCCGGGGGTATTGCCGGTTTGGCCACCCTGATTCTGGTGCCTGGAATTATGGCGGCTGAGAACTGGGACGATCACGACCGTTCGGGCCGTTACACTGCGCGGGATTTGGGGGCAAATTACCTGAAAACCTGTCAGCCAAACGGGATTATTTTCACAAACGGCGATAACGATACTTTCCCGCTTTGGTACAACCAGGAAGTGGAAGGTGTGCGCACCGATGTTCGTGTTTGCAACCTCAGTTACCTGCAAACCGACTGGTACATCAGCCAGATGAAACGGCAGGCATACGAATCGGCGCCGTTGCCATTTTCGCTTACCGAAGACCAGTACCGGCAGGGAACCCGCGACATCATTTATTTGATGGACAATCCGCGAATATCAAGAGATTTTATTGGATTGAAAGAAGCGGTCAATTTTATTGCCGATGATAATCCGGCCACAAAACTGCAACAGGCCGACAATGCAGCTTACCTGCCAAAAAAAGTACTCAAATTTAAAGTTGACAAAGATGCGGTAATCAGAAATAATGTGGTCAGGCCACAGGATTACGACAAAATTGTGGATACCATTACCATCGACCTGACAAACAAAAGCTACCTTCCAAAAGATGAGATGATGATTTTAGACCTGTTGGCAACCAATAACTGGGAACGCCCCATTTACTGGGCTATTACCGTAGGAAGCAACAAATACATGAACCTGCAGGACTATTTCCAGGTAGAAGGATTTGGTTACCGGTTTGTACCGCTGAAAGGTGAAGGTTCAGAAGACCGGATGTCTTTTGGTACAGTGGCTACCGACCTGATGTACGATAATTTGATGAATAAATTCGAATACGGCAATATGAACGATCCATCGGTTTATATCGATGAAAACAATGCCCGGATGATGACCAACATCAGGAACAGCTTTAACAGGCTGGCAACCGGCCTGGTTAACGAAGGCAAACAAGACTCGGCTGTTGCT
This sequence comes from uncultured Mariniphaga sp., assembly GCA_964500105.1. Classification (GTDB taxonomy): domain Bacteria; phylum Bacteroidota; class Bacteroidia; order Bacteroidales; family Prolixibacteraceae; genus Mariniphaga. The sequence continues at coordinate 7,201 of CAZCPH010000081.1, forward strand.
GTAATCGACCGTTGTTTTGAATTGATTCCGCAGGATATTGTTCCTTTTGAGTTTTTCTCACTTGGCCTGATTGAAAACTACTTCCGTGCTGGTGCTCCGGAAAAAGGAAGGGTTGTTTTGACGCAGGCGTTTGAAGCTTTTAACGATGAGCTGTCTTACTTCCTTTCTCTGAACCGTAAATTTTTGCAGACACAAAGTGTAAATGAAGAGATTCAGCGAAATTTGTTCTACATACAAAGGCTGGAAGGAATTGCCCGGAATTTTGGCGAAGCAGATCTGTCCAAACAGTTGGGCGAAGCGATGCAAAAACATTTTGAAACGTATAACGCAATATGAAAATGAATATTCTGGTAATTGGCTCAGGCGGAAGGGAGCATGCACTGGGGTGGAAAATTAAGCAAAGCAAAAAGACAGGAAACCTCTTTTTTGCCCCCGGAAATGCCGGCACACCGGAAATTGGAACCAACCTCAATGTTGGAGTAAATGATTTTGAACATCTTAAGAAAATTACGCTTGAGAAGAAGATTAACATGGTGGTTGTTGGTCCCGAAGTTCCGCTTGTTGAAGGTATTTCTGATTTTTTTGCCGAAGACCCGGAATTGAAAAAAGTAAAAGTTATCGGACCGAAAAAAGCCGGCGCACAACTGGAGGGAAGTAAGGACTTTGCCAAGGATTTTATGATGCGTCATAATATTCCTACAGCCAAATACCTTACGGTTTCAAAACAAAACCTAAACGAAGGATTTGAGTTTTTGGGAACACTTGCACCGCCTTATGTTTTAAAAGCCGATGGCCTGGCTGCCGGCAAAGGTGTTTTAATTGTTGAAAAGCTCACAGAAGCCCGGAATTTACTCAATGAAATGCTTGGTGGAAAGTTCGGAAAGGCCAGCACGAAAGTGGTTATCGAAGAATTTCTCAAAGGAGTGGAGGTTTCGGTGTTTGTGATTACCGACGGAAAAGACTACAAAATTTTGCCTGAAGCCAAAGATTACAAACGCATTGGCGAAGGCGACACCGGACTGAATACCGGCGGAATGGGTGCTATTTCTCCGGTTCCGTTTGCCGGAGACGAGTTTATGAGCAAAGTGGAGTCGCGCATCATTAAACCGACTATTAACGGCTTAAAGGTTGACGGAATTGAGTACTGTGGATTTATATTTTTTGGGTTGATTAATGTGAATGGCAATCCGTTTGTGATTGAATACAACGTGAGAATGGGCGACCCCGAAACAGAGGCTGTTTTACTGCGACTGAAATCTGATTTGGTTGACCTGCTCGAAGGCGCGGCTGATGGAAATCTGGCCGAAAAAACAATTGAATTTGATGAACGGACTGCGGTTACGGTAATGCTCGTTTCCGGAGGATACCCGGGAGATTACGAAAATGGAAAGGCAATTTCCGGCCTGGAAAAGGTAGCAAACAGCACTGTGTTTCATGCCGGTACAAAAATTAAGGAAAACACTGTGGTTACCAACGGCGGAAGGGTTTTGGCTGTAAGTTCGCTTGGCGGTAATCGTACAGAAGCACTGGCAAAATCCTATACCAATGCCGAAATTATTCAGTTCGAAGGAAAATATTACAGAAAAGATTTAGGGTTCGACCTGTAACATGCTACTCAAAACGCTAAAATCGAACAGTACAGTTAACTTTTTTCTGTATCCCTTAATGGGATTTCTTTTTTGGCTGAGAGATTTCATCTCTCCCGGCTCTTATGCATTTTTCCCGGGTGAGTACAGCAATATTCTTTATGCTCCGCTGCACAATCTGTTAAAAGATTATCCGCTTGTGCAAATTTTGTTCATGTTGCTTTTGCTGATCGGAATGGCTCTTGTGCTGATTCAGATGAATAACAAATTCAATATTATTCGTATCAGGACAATGCTTCCGGCGCCTTTGTTCATATTGCTGGTTAGTGGTTTTACAGGAATTCATGCCATGCACCCGGTGTATTTTGCTGCGTTTTTTGTTTTGTTGTCTGTTTACAGGCTTTTTAGTGCCTTCGATGAGGTACAGCCTTATTCTCCGGCTTTCGATTCAGGATTTTTTCTGGGGCTGGCATCACTTTTTTATTTAAGTTCGGCGATTCTGTTTCCCGCAATTCTGATTGGAGTGGGCATTTTGTCGAGAGAAACAAAATGGCGTGAGTTTGTGGTTTCTTTTTTAGGCTTTTTACTGCCGTTTATTTTTGCTTTCAGCTATGTTTTTATTTTCGATGATATTTCTGAATTTTTAAATGTTCTGGAAGCGAATGTTTTTACCCGGGCGGAAAACTTTGACATAAATCAGCCGGTTGTGGGCTATGTGGGACTTTTGCTCATTCTGATTTTTATGGGAAGCATAAAGATTTTGCGGCAGTACGACACCAAAAAGGTAAGTACACGCAAGTTTTTCATCATATTGTTTCTCATTTTCTTGTTTTCAATGCTTGGTTTTTTGCTGGTGCCGGCAACCTCGTCCGAAATGTTTGTGATTGCCGCAATTCCGACAACTTTTCTGCTGTCGAACTTTTTCGTTTTTTTGAAAAGCCGGTTTTGGGGCGAATTTTGGTTTTCGTTGCTGGTGATTGCAGTTCTTGTAATGGAAATTTTGGCATAGCTTTAAAATGGACAAACAAAAGCCCACACTGGCCATATACGGCATTCAGGATCGTGAAGAATACAAACACCCGTTTTATGTGCACGACCACAACCTGGCTTTGATGCAAAACGGCAGTGTGTTGCAGTTTTTGCAACAGGAACGCATTTCGCGCCGGAAAAGGGACAATACCTTTCATATTCATTTAAAGGAAATTCTGAAGGAAAAGAAACTTTTACCCGGCAATTACGACCTGGTTTTTGTGGACAACGTGGTTGGTCGCACTTTTCTCACCCGAAACGGAGATGCCCGGTTTGAAGCTCCGCTGAATTCGGGACTGGCAACCGATTTGGAAAAGGGAAAATGTTGGTGGTTTGGCGAAGAAAGGGAAGCTTATGTGCTTAATCACGAACTCGCCCACATGTTTTCGTGCCTGCCGTTTTTCGGGAATTTTCAGGAGAACAGCCTGCTGGTGCACTTCGATGGTGGCGCCAGCCTGAGTAATTTTTCAGCTGCAACTTTTAAAGACGGAAAGTTAAAATGGCTTGAATACCACTGGGATTTAAAGCCATTCAGCACCATTTACAATGCCAATGCCCTGGTTTTTGCCATAATTGGTGCGAAACTTCCCGAGCAAAATGCCGTTCCTGGCAAGTTTATGGGATTTGCCGGCTGGGGAACTCCAAGCAAAGAGATACAGGATTGGCTTTTTCGACACTATTTTTTTCAGGATATTTGGGGAAGAACGTCCGTTTTTTTCGAACAGGCAAAAAAAGATTTTGGCATTGAACTGAAATCGTTTAACCAGAAAAATTTGTTTATTCAGGATGTAGCCGCTTCGTTACAGGAAATTTTTATTGTACAGATTTTAAACAAATTGCGGGAACTGAAGGAAAAAACCGGCGCTGAAAACCTCTATTACACCGGTGG
>CAZCPH010000082.1:0-8406 GCA_964500105.1 uncultured Mariniphaga sp.
GTCGAGTGCACGCCAGATGGTTTTGGCAGCCAGTTCCGGGTCTTCTTCGGCAATGGCAATGGAAGCAGCAATCATTCCACCGTTGCAAACCTGGTTCCAGTTGTTTGTTCCGTAAGCCCATCCCGGGTTGCGGCCATTTTCGGGCCAGCTCGGTTTAATTCCTTTTTCAATTAAAGCTGTTTTTGCCAGTTGAATGGTTGATTTGGGCAGTTTCCCAGCAGTCCAGTCGAGTGCAATGGCAACAGCCATCGACATTTCTGCTACATCGAGATAGTGTGACGGATTCCAGTCGGAGAAATTGCAAACGGCAATCACTTCGTCGTTAATGCGTTGCAAACCATTCCGAGCATATTCATGCGGTAAAGCATTTCCCGTGAAACCGACAGCAGCCGGCGGCCGGTCATAATTCGCTCCAGTAGCGGTTCATTTTGAATTTCGGCAGCATTCAACTGAATGGCTTTGTACATGTTTTGAACCACCGGATCGGCTTTCAGTTTATTTCTGAGATTCCGTTCGGTTTGAGCGTTTAAAACAAGGCGCGGCTGCGATTTCCGCAGGTTCTCTTTTAAATACTGCACTGACATGGGATTATAAAGTTTTGGGAAGTCTTCGTTAACGCTTTCTGAATTTGAAAATACCAGCCAGCTTTGAAATAAAAAAATGAAAACCAGAAGAACAGCCAAACGCCAGGTTGACAAAAAAACTTTTCTCATTGTACTGTAATTATTGATAAAGTGTACAATGTTAATAAATTAATGAGAAAATACCTTTTGATGATAAAGAATCCAAAAAGGTCAAAATTTATTTATCGTACTCTTTAACTTCCACTTCGCCATTTGCAACCAGCAGGGCATTCATGGCCAGTGCCTGCAGTTCGTCTTCGCCGGGATAGGAATAAATTGGTGCCAGAAAACCGGCTTTTTGTCTGATGCCCTTTTCAACATTTTTGCTGAAGGCAAGTCCACCCGTGAGCAGGATGCCATCCACCTCTCCTTCGAGCACAACAGCCATTTCACCAATTAACTTTGAAACCTGATATAAAAGCGCTTCCTGGATCAACCGGGCTTTTTCGTCACCGGAAGTTGCCCGTTCTTCCACTTCTTTTGCGCTGTTTGTACCCAGATACCCCACATAACCGCCTTCGCCAACAACCATTCTTCGCACCTGATCTTCGGTGTATTTACCGCTGAAACAGATTCCAATCAGCTGACCAACAGGCAGTGTTCCCGACCGCTCCGGACTAAACGGCCCTTCGCCATCGAATGCATTGTTTACATCCACTACCCTGCCCTTTTTATGCGCTCCCACCGAAATTCCACCGCCCAGATGAACCACCACCAAATTCAATTCTTCATATTTCTTTCCCATCGCTTTGGCGTGCATTCTGGCTGTGGCTTTCTGGTTAAGTGCGTGAAAAATAGATCGTCTTTCAAACTTAGGGTGGCCCGAAATTCTTGCCACATCCAGCAGCTCATCGGTTACTACAGGATCGGCAATAAAAGCTTTGGCGTTGGGAATTTGTTGTGCAATATAATCGGCTAAAAGTGGTCCCAAATTGCTGGCATGTTGTCCGAGAACGCCATCACGGGCATGTTTCAGCATCTGATTGTTTATTCGGTAAACACCCGATTCAAGTGGATAGGTTAATCCGCCACGGCCGATTATCCATTTGATGGAATCCACATCAATTCCTTCTTCCACAAGGGCGTCAATAATAAAACCTTTCCGAAAATCGAACTGATCCACCACATTCCGGTAACGCAACAACTCATCCATCGAATGGCGGATGGTTTTATTCAACACACATTTTTCGTTAAAATAAACCGCGAACTTTGTGGAAGTTGATCCGGGATTTATAGCGAGAATTCGATGCATCCTTTTAAATTTTCTCAGCTCATAAGTGAAGCCAGGGCAATGGAGTTCAGTTTTGTCTTTTCACTGTCGCCGCGCGATGACACGATAGCCGGCACTTTGGCTCCGGCAATAATTCCAGCCATTTGGGCTTTACACAATTTAGAATTGGTTTTGTAAAATACATTGGCTGCGTCGATGTTGGGAAACAACAAACAATCGGCATCACCCGCAACAGGAGAAGTAAATCCTTTAATACGCGCGGCCTCCATATTGATAGCAACATCCAGTGCCATTGGTCCGTCAACCAAACCGCCCTCAATCTGGCCATGTTCCGCCATCTTCGCAATTGTTGCGCCGTCCATACACGACTGAATTGAGATGATAATCTGCTCGGTTGGGGCAATTACGGCAACTTTTGGAGTTTTTATACCCAGAGCCTGAGCAGAATTTATCAGGTATCGGGTCATTAAAATTTTTTGCTGCAAATCGGGATAAGGAATAACCCCGGCGTCGGAAAAAACAATCAGCTTATGATAATTTGGGTTCTCCATTAAAGCAATATGGCTCAAAATGCCTTTTACCGGCACCAAACCAAATTCTTTTTTCAGTAAAACCTTCATAAACTTATCGGTAGAAACCAGGCCTTTCATAATCAGATCGGCCTGCCCGTCGTGAATCAGTTCTACAGCTTTTTCCGTGGCTTCCTTTTCCGATTCCGTATGAATTATTTCATAATTTCCCGGATTGATTTCAAGCTTCGCACATGTTTCTTCAATTTTATTCCGGTCGCCGGTCAAAATTGCAGTTACCAATCCCAGTTCAACAGCTTCATCAAGCGCTTCCAATGTGTTTTCATCCACCCCGTTAACGGTAACCAGCCTTTTTTGAGGCTGTTTCTTCACTGCATCAAGCAAATGATCAAAGTTTCGTATTTCCATAGTTCGATTTTGCGACGAAATTAAAATAATCCTTTTTACAAATGGGTAACATTTCTCAGTTTTCTTTATGTTTTAGACCATTTGCAACCAATGTACTTTTTTCAAGCGGCAGCAACACTCATCAAGTGCAGTTTACACAGCTTCGTTATTGTTTCCTGCAATCCCCGCGTTAGCAACACATTGCCGGGCATTTATAACACTTTGAACTTAACATACGAAATTCCGAAATTCAAAACCACCATGTGTATCACCAAAAAATACTCTTTGTAAGAAAAACAGAACGTGAAATACTTTTTAAGTCAGATAATTCTCATAAAGATATCGGTTGACAGAACAGCTTTTTTAAAAATTAACCAATCTGCTGTACAAAATCTTCAATTCCTTTTCTGATACCATTTTTTTCTGTAATTTAAACGCGCTGTTACTGAATACAGATTTTATCAAAATTCAAAAGGCTGTTACATGGCTGACTTTTTTTTACCGTACAGGTTTTGGAGAATAAACTTCGGATTTTCAGGCAAAGATGAAATATACGCGAACCCGTTTGATCGGTTTTCCACTGGAACAAAACGATCATCAGGAGTGTTAATTTTCTAATGCTTTGCTTGAAAAGTGAGGAGCATTCAAGTATAGTCATTCAAAATTATTTAAATTCTAAGCTATGGTGAATAAAATAACCAGTCTTGCCGGGTATTTTCAAAAGTACCAGGAAAGTGTTGCCAATCCCGAAGGTTTTTGGGGAAACATTGCAGAAAATTACTACTGGCGAAAAAAATGGGACCGTGTCCTCGATTGGAAATTCGAAGGTGAAGGTGCGCCCGATGTCAAATGGTTTGTAAACGGAAAGCTGAACATTACCGAAAATATTTTTGAACGGAATATGTTCACCCGTAAAGACCAGGTTGCAATCATCTGGGAACCAAACGACCCCAAAGAGAAAGAGATTAAACTCACCTACGGTGAACTGTTCGAAAAAGTGAAGCAATTTGCCAACGCACTGAAAAGTCTTGGTGTTGAAAAAGGAGACCGGGTGGCCATTTACCTGCCCATGGTACCCGAACTGGCAATTGCCATGCTTGCCTGCGCACGTATCGGAGCCATCCATTCCATTGTTTTTGCGGGCTTTTCAGCATCGGCACTGGCCGACAGAATTCACGATGCCAAATCAAAAATACTTATCACCTCCGACGGCGGATTCAGGGGAGCAAAATCCATACACCTGAAAAACATTGCCGACGAAGCCCTTGAAAGCTGTCCGACGGTAGAGAAGACAATTGTATTGCACAGAACCGGCGAAGATCATGTGCATTGGGTAGAAGGCCGCGATGTATGGTGGCACGATTTGGTTAAAGGGGTCAGCTCCGACAACAAGGCCGAAGAAATGGATGCTGAAGACATGCTTTTTATCCTTTACACATCGGGGTCAACCGGAAAACCAAAAGGCGTTGTGCACACCACTGCCGGCTATATGGTTTATGCCGAATATACTTTCAAAAATGTATTCCAGTATAATGATGGCGACATTTACTGGTGTACCGCCGATATTGGCTGGGTAACCGGGCATTCCTACATTGTTTACGGACCGCTGCTTGCCGGCGCAACCACCATCATGTTTGAAGGTGTTCCCACATGGCCCGATGCAGGCAGATTCTGGGATGTTGTGGACAAATACAAGGTAACCCAGTTCTATACCGCACCAACAGCCATACGTGCATTAATTGCACAGGGCGATGAGTGGGTAAAAAACCACGACCTGAGCTCCCTCAGAGTTCTGGGAACCGTGGGAGAACCCATTAACGAAGAAGCCTGGCGCTGGTATCACGACATGATTGGGAAAGGAAAATGTCCGATTGTGGATACCTGGTGGCAAACCGAAACCGGAGGCATTATGATTTCTCCCCTGGCCGGAATCACACCCACCAAACCGTCACTGGCTACGCTGCCTCTTCCCGGCATTCAGCCCATATTGGTTGACCCAGAAGGCAATGAACTGAAAGGCAACGGAGTGGAAGGAATTCTCTGCATAAAATTCCCCTGGCCGGGTATGTTGCGAACCACTTATGGCGACCATCAGCGGTGCTATATGACCTACTTCTCGGCTTACAGAGGCCTTTACCTGACCGGCGACGGCGCCAAACGCGACGAAGAAGGGTACTACCGCATCATCGGCCGCATTGATGATGTCATCAATGTTTCAGGGCACCGAATTGGTACTGCTGAAGTGGAAGATGCCATCAACCAGCACCCCAAAGTTGTTGAATCGGCAGTGGTTGGCTATCCGCACGAAATAAAGGGTTCTGGTATATATGCCTACGTTATTTGCGAAGACCTGACCGATAAAGAAATGGCCAGTATCGAAAACGAAATCAGGGAAACTGTGAATAAATTCATAGGTCCCATAGCAAAACCCGATAAAATTCAGATTGTCAGCGGGCTGCCTAAAACCCGTTCAGGAAAAATTATGCGACGCATTCTGCGGAAAATTGGCGAAGGCGACGCAAGCAACCTGGGCGATACATCAACCCTCCTCGATCCCGGCGTAGTTGAAGAAATAATCAACGGCGCCAAAGTGGAAGTCAAAAGATAACGAACGATAGCGTATAAGACATCTTCATTACGAAGGTGTCTTTTTTATTTCATCTTCAACCAAAAAAACCAAGTTATGAAAAACCAGAAACCTTTTAATCGTGGATTTGTAATTCTTGGCGCCATTCTGGTCCAACTTGCCCTGGGTGCCATTTATGCATGGTCTGTTTACACAAAACTACTGGTAGAAGCCGGCTGGAGCAGAGCCGAAACTCAAATGGTATTTTCGGCCGGCCTGGCGGTTTTTGCCATTGTAATGGTTATGGCCGGGAGAATGATGCCCAAAGTCGGCCCCCAAAAGCTCGCTTTTTCAGCAGGAATCGTTTTAGGGCTTGGCTACATTCTGGCCGGATTGTTTGGTGCTGAGAACTTTCTTACAACATTTCTCTTTGTTGGCGTGCTGGGTGGCGCGGGAATCGGTCTTGGCTATGTGGTTCCAATAGCAGTGGGAATGCGCTGGTTTCCTGACAAAAAAGGAATGATAACCGGCCTTGCTGTTGCCGGTTTCGGATTTGGAGCCACGCTCTGGATGGCAGTTGCAGACCAGTTGGGAGCTCTTGGCGGAGGAAAATTGCTAGCAGGTATCGGCCTTTCCAATACGTTTATCGTTTACGGAATTGCTTACCTGGTTCTGGTTTCTGTTGGCAGTATCTGGATGGTTTTTCCACCGGAAGGATGGAAACCGGTTGGATACAGACCACCGGAAGCAACCAAAAAGAACTCTGCCGGCACAATCAATTTTACCAGCAGCGAAATGCTGAAAACACCGCAATTTTACCTTATCCTCGTAACATTTACTTTTGGAGCAGCTGCCGGTTTAATGAGCATCGGACTGATGCGGTTGTGGCCACAGGAAGCCCTTACCAAAGCCGGAATATCGCCTGAAGCCGCAGGTGCTGCAGCAACCATGGCCATGGCTGTGTTTTTTGCACTGTTCAACGGTCTTGGTCGCATTTTATGGGGAATGATCAGCGACAAAATTGGCAGAAAAAACTCCATAATTATTATGATGGCCACGCAAGGCCTTTTTGTAATTCTTTTTCAATGGATGGCAGGAAATGAAATAACTCTGTATCTGTTTGCCATTTTAATCGGGTTTAATTTTGGCGGTAATTTCGCCCTTTTCCCAACCATAACAGCCGACACTTTCGGAACCAAATATGTGGGACAAAATTACGGCTGGGTATTTTTGGCCTATGCAGTTGGCGGAATATTAGGTCCTGTTATGGGAGGCCGCCTGGGTGATCTGAACAACTTTCCGCTGGCATTTACCATATGCGGAATCCTCTGTTTTGTTGCGGTGCTTTCAATTGCACTGGTAAAACCTGCAACAAAACCTCTGGACACAATTTCACCATTTTCAGAACCGGAAAAAACCGGTGGAGTTAAAACTTCTGTAACATAAAAGAACAAAGGTCTAAATTGCATTTTATCAGATTTTTTTAACCACGCAGTGCAAAATATAATTTTCCACGAAGCCCGGAGAACAAAAAATTCCCGGGCTTTTTTTCCCAAAAAACAGCTTCAGGGCAATATTTTTCAGAATTAATGTTGTGAAACAGGTTGACACGGGATTGTTTTTAAACATACAATCACAAAATTTGTCGTATATTTTGAGCATAACATTTTGAAAATGAAAAATGTCTGCAAATTTTTCCGAACAAGACAAATCGCTGGCGAAATTTTCTAACATGATTTTTTTTCATGATTTTTATGGGCAAATTCTGACATCTTTATAAAGTCAATATCTACGTTCAACTATTAAAATGACATACCAATGGCCATCAAAAAATTAGACAGCATTTTTAAACCAAAGCGGATCGCTTTAATCGGAGTTTCCAATAATCCTGACAGTGTGGGCGGCATCACTTTACGAAACCTGGTGGGAGGCGGCTACAACGGAGTTGTTTACCCGGTAAATCCAAAACGGGAAGCCGTTTTTGGCATCCCCTGCTATCCCGATGTTAAAAGCCTGCCAAAGGTTCCCGATCTTGCGGTAATTATGACCGGCGCCAAAACTGTTCCGCAACTGGTTCGTGAGTGCGGCGAAGTTGGAATAAACGGACTCATCATCATGTCGGCTGGATTTAAGGAAGCGGGCGAAGAAGGTAAAAAACTGGAAGAGCAGGTAAAAGCTGAAAAAGCAAAGTTTCCCGACATGCGGATTATAGGCCCCAACTGCCTTGGAATACTGGTCCCCGGATTAAGCATGAACGTAAGTTTTGCAAACGGAATGCCTGAAAAAGGACACGTTGCCTTTATTTCACAGTCGGGTGCTTTGTGCACCTCTGTACTCGACTGGGCCTACGAATCGCACATCGGGTTTTCCTATTTCGTTTCCATTGGTAATTCCATGGACGTAAATTTCGGAGATTTAATCGACTATTTCGGACAGGATCCCAATACCAAATCCATTGTTTTGTATGTTGAATCGCTGTCGAAAGCACGAAATTTTATGTCGGCGGCGCGTGCATTTTCCCGCGAAAAACCCATCATCGTTTACAAATCAGGCCGGTTCCCCGAATCAGCAGCAGCCGCTGCATCGCACACGGGTGCTTTGGCATCTGAAGACTCGATTTACGATGCAGTTTTCCGCCGCGCAGGGCTGGCCCGTGTTTACGACTTCGGCAACATTTTCGATTTCACCGACCTGGTAGGACGCAGACGCATTCCAAAAGGAAACCGTCTGGCCATTGTAACCAACGCCGGTGGCCCGGGTGTTATGGCGACCGACTCCCTAATTTCGTGGGGCGGCAAACTGGTTAACCTTTCCGAAGAAACCATGCAAAAACTGAACGATTACCTTCCGCCGTTCTGGTCGCACGGCAACCCGGTTGATGTGCTGGGAGATGCAACACCCGAGCGTTTTGCCCAGGCTACGGAAATTGTACTGGAAGACAGAAATGTAGATGCAGTGCTGGTTTTACTGACTCCGCAGGCCATGACAGCCCCGACCGAAACAGCAGAAGCTATTGTTGAAATGGCGAAAAAAACATCGAAAACCATTATGGCTGGCTGGCTCGGTGGA
>CAZCPH010000082.1:8416-10592 GCA_964500105.1 uncultured Mariniphaga sp.
TTCAGGTTTTCAACCGTTCGGGAATTTCCAATTACCCAACACCCGAACAGGCAATCCGTGCATTTATGACACTTTCGCACTATGCTAAAAATCTGGAAACACTTTTTGAAACACCCAAAGAAGTTCCTGTTTCGTTTCAGTACGACCGCAATGAACTGAGAAAAAAATACCTGAAAGAAGTATTTCCCAAAGCGAAAATCCTCAACGAAGATGATTCAAAAATGCTGGTGAATGATTATGGCATAGACACCACACATCCAACGCCGGCATCAACCGAGGAAGAAGCAGTTGAAATTGCCAGAAAAAAAGGCTATCCGGTTGTTCTGAAAATCTATTCGCCAGACATTACCCACAAATCGGATGTTGGTGGCGTAGCCCTGAACATTAAAGACGATGAAATGGTGCGGGCAACTTTCAGAAACATGGTAAAAACAGCAGCCACCAAACGTCCGGATGCCAAAATTGAAGGTGTAACCGTTCAGCGAATGGTTGATACCAAAGACGCGATTGAGCTTATTGTAGGTACGAAAAAAGACCCGGAATTTGGCACCGTAATGCTGGTGGGAATGGGCGGAACAAGTGCCGAACTTTTCAAAGACAAACGACTGGAATTTCCTCCATTGAACGAACGTTTGGCAAGGCAGATGCTGGAATCGCTTCAGATTTACCCGTTACTGGAAGGATACCGTGGTGCTCCGCGCAAAAACATCGAAAAACTGGTAGAAGTACTCATTCGCATGTCGTATCTGGCTGCCGATTATCCGGAAATCAAAGAACTGGATATCAACCCGTTAATTGTCACACAAAAAGATGTGATTGCGTTGGATGCCAGGATTGTAATTGACGAGGAAGTGATGAAAAACCCGGTAAAAGAATATTCACACCTGATTTTAAGACCATACCCCGAAAGCCTCATCAGTTCGGCAACGTTAAAAGACGGATCTCCGGTTATCCTTCGCCCCATCAAGCCCGAAGACGAACCGCTGTGGCTTGAACTTCTGGCAAGTTGCTCGAAAGAATCCATCTATCACCGGTTCAGGTACGATTTTTATTACGATTCGCACGATGTGGCTACACAATTCTGTTTTATCGATTACGACCGGGAAATTGCCATTGTGGCCGAAGTAGAAGAAGAAGGAAAGAAAAAACTCATTGGTGTTGGCCGTCTGATTGCCGACCCCGATGTGGAAATTATGGAATATGCCATTTTAATTACCGATAAATGGCAGAAAAAAGAACTTGGTCTTATTCTGACTGAATACTGCATGGAAATAGCCAAAATCAGAGATATTAAACTATTGGTGGCGGAAACCACACGCGACAACAAACCTATGATTTCGGTATTCAGAAAACTGAATTTTAAAATCAGGTTTAACGAAGACGGAACTGTAACAGTTCGAAAAGATCTGAACGAAGATTAACTTTTTTATCAATTGAACGTTTATACTCCCGGCAGCAGAAAAAATGCTGCCGGGACGTTTTATAAACCGGTTAAATGGATCTGCAAAAAATCAGCGAAGCTGTAAAACTTATACGGAAATCGAAATACATGGTAGCTTTTACCGGTGCCGGAATTTCAGTGGAAAGTGGAATTCCACCTTTCAGAGGTACCGGAGGATTGTGGAACACCACGCACCCGATTTTTCTCGAAATTGACTTTTTCAAAAAAAAACCGCTGCAATCGTGGATAAAAATTAAGGAAATATTCTACGATAAACTGGGCGATGCTGAACCCAATGCTGCACACGAAGTTCTTGCCAAAATGGAAAAACGCAGTTTTCTGGAATCCGTTATTACACAAAACATTGATCACCTTCACCAAAAAGCCGGCAACAAATATGTTTACGAATTACACGGAACATACAGGCAACTGGTTTGCATCGACTGCGGCTCGGAATATGACATGAGTTTTGCCGACCTGAATTTTTTGCCACCCACCTGTTTTGTGTGCAAAGGAATTCTGAAACCAGACATGGTTTTTTTTAATGAAGTGATACCCTGGTTCGCAAAAAAACGCTCGCTCGAGGAAGCACAAAAAGCCGACCTTCTTCTTATTATAGGTACAAACGCCGAAGTTCTGCCGGCTGCCGAAATTCCTGAGAGAGCAAAAAAAACCGGAGCAAAAATCATCGAAATCAATATTAAGCCTTCGCCTTTCACCAATACTGTTACCGAT
>CAZCPH010000083.1:0-10591 GCA_964500105.1 uncultured Mariniphaga sp.
TAAACAGTCATTGGATTTTCGAATGGTAATGCGTTTTTTACGTAGTGTTCGGTAAATTTCAGCTGCTCCAATAGCAGCTTCAACCGGATTTTCAACTAAATGATGCAAAGCCAGGAATGAATCTTTTACCTTTTTAAATTGAAGGTCGTTATGAATTCCCTGCAAAACTTCCTGAATTATCACCGGGCAGGTATATACAGGTAAATCTTCCTGTAAATAAAAGGTCAGTAAATTTACTTCTTCAGCTTTTGTTCCGTTAAAAAAATCAATCCATACACTGGTGTCAAAAATTAGCCCTTCCCTCATGATTGACGCATTTCATCAAGGTTTCCTTCCCATTTTACTTTCCCCTTCAATTGAAGAAGGTTTTTTCTTTTCTTTGATTCAATGATTTTTTCAAGAGAAAAATTTACAGCTTCTTTCATGGTTTTAATTTGGTACTTTTCCATAACTTCTTTTACCAGGTCAAGGTCTATTTCGATGTTTGTCCGCTTATACATTTTTTAATTTTATACACAAATATATAAAGATTTATACACATTGAAAAAGTTTTGATGACAAAAAAACCGGGCGAAATGACCCGGTTTTTGCAGCGTAAGTTTTTTTTGATGGTTTAACCCAGCATCTCTTTCACCTGGGTGTAAACATTTTCTCCGTTGAATCCCAGTTTTTCGTCGAGGACTTTGTATGGTGCTGAAAAACCAAAAGTTTCCAATCCATATGTTTTACCGTTCTCGCCAACCAGTCCGGCCAGGGTTACCGGCAAACCGGCTGTCAGACCGAAACGCGGAATTCCCGTTGGAAGCACACTTTTCTGGTAATCTGCAGTTTGATTGCGGAACAGTCCTTCAGAAGGAGCAGAAACCACCTGAACTTTTAGCCCGTCGCGTTCGGATAGCAGTTTGGCGCCTTCCACCAGTGTGGCAACTTCGGAGCCACTGGCTACCAGCACCACATCGGGTTTTTCAGCCGGTTTCAGAACAATGTAAGCACCTTTTTCAGCCTGCATTGCCGATTCGTAAGCGTTTCCGTTAACCGGCAGGTTTTCGATATTCTGACGCGACAGAATAAGTGCAGTTGGTGTATCTGTATTTTCCAGAGCCATTTTCCAGGCCACCGTGGTTTCGTTGGCATCGGCCGGACGAAGCACCAGCATACTGTTTTTGTGGTTGTGGTTTTTCAGTTTTTCCAGCAGACGGATTTGTGCTTCCTGTTCCACCGGCTGGTGGGTTGGGCCATCTTCCCCAACGCGGAACGCGTCGTGTGTCCAAACATATTTTACAGGAAGTTCCATTAATGCAGCCAGTCGAACAGCTGGTTTCATGTAGTCGGAGAAGACGAAAAAGGTTCCGCAAACCGGAATTACCCCGCCGTGCAGTGCCATTCCGTTGGCCAGACAGGCCATGGTGAGTTCGCTAACGCCAACCTGCAAAAATGAACCGCTAAAATCACCTTTTGAAAAAGCTGTGGTTTTTTTAAGGAAACCATCGGTTTTGTCGGAGTTGGAAAGGTCTGCCGATGCAACAATCAGGTTTTCCACTTTCCCGGCCATGGCGCCCAGTACTGTTCCTGATGCTGCACGGCTGGCGATGTTTGCTTTTTGTTCAACAGCCGAAAAATCGAAATCAGGTGCATTTGCAGCAAAGAATTGTTTCCATTTTGCAGCCAGTTCCGGATTTGCTGCTTCCCATTTGGTCTGCTCTTCTTTTTTTGCTTTGGCAGCCTCAATGAGTTCTTTTTTGCGTTTGTCGTAAACAGCTTGTACATCATCGAAAATTACAAACGGGTTTTCAGGGTCGCCACCAAGGTTTGCAACCGATTTGGCGAATGACGCACCGGCTTCGCCCAGCGGCATTCCGTGGGTAGATGTCTGGCTTTCAAAACTTTCTCCCGATTCGGTTACGGCACCTTTGCCCATAATGGTTTTACCGATGATGAGCGTTGGGCGTTCGGTTTCAGTCTGGGCATTTTTCAGTGCACCTCTGATTTGGTCGGGATCATTTCCCTGAATAGTTACAACATTCCAGCCCCATGCTTCGTATTTTTTTGCAGTATCTTCAGTGGTTACTGCATCAGTTTTTGTAGAAAGCTGTATATCGTTCGAATCGTAAAACATGATGAGGTTTCCAAGCCCCAGATAACCGGCAATGCGGCCTGCGCCCTGCGAAACTTCTTCCTGGATTCCACCATCGGAAATGAATGTGTAGATTTTGTGCGACACCCAGTCACCAAAGCGTGCCGCCAGAAATTTAGCTGCAATGGCAGCGCCAACAGCCATGGTGTGCCCTTGTCCGAGCGGACCCGAAGTGTTTTCAACTCCCCGCTCAGCATCAAGTTCCGGATGTCCCGGTGTTACGCTTCCCCACTGACGAAAGTTTTTCAAGTCTTCCATACTGTAAAATCCGCCAAGCGCCAGCACCGAATAAAGCATGGGTGACATGTGTCCGGGATCGAGGAAAAACCGGTCGCGGCTGGCCCAGGTCATGTCCGACGGGTCGTAGTTTAAAAACTCGGAATAAAGGATGTGGATAAAATCGGCTCCGCCCATAGCTCCGCCCGGATGGCCCGATTTGGCTTTTTCCACCATGGCTGCCGACAAAATACGGATGTTATCGGCGGCTTTGGTTTCAATTCGTTTGCTCATTGTTATCTTTTTTGAATTTAATTTTTTCTGATTTTTCTGTGGAAGTCAAAAATAACAAAAAAAGAGAAAACCGGCAGCTTTCTCTTTATTGTTCAGTGTTTTTATTCCTGAAGAATGCGAACCATAAACACGCCTTTTATGGCTTCCAGTTTCGTTTTTATTTCGGAATTGATTGACTTTTGGGCGATATCAATAATATTGTAGGCAATATTGTCGTGTTTTTTATTCAGCATGTTGTCAATATTTAGTCCTTCCGAAGCCAGTACGCTTGAAATCTGGCTCACCATGTTTGGAATGTTTTGGTTGGCAATCAGAATTCTTGTACCGCCATTCCGGTCCATCTGTGCTTCCGGAAAATTGACGGAATTTTTGATGTTTCCGTCTTCCAGGAAATCTTTTACCTGATTTACCGCCATAATGGCGCAATTGGTTTCCGATTCTTTTGTGGAAGCTCCGAGGTGTGGAATGGCAATTACGTTTTTCATGGTCAGGGTTTTTTCGTTGGGGAAATCGGTAACATAGCGAGCCACTTTTCCTGATTCTATGGCTTCCTCCAATGCATCGAGATCAACCAGTCCGCCACGCGCAAAATTCAGGATGCGGACGTTGTCTTTCATCATTCCGAACTTCTCTTTGTTAATGTAATTTTTTGTTTCGGAAGTAAGGGGAACATTCAGCGTGACATAATCAGCCTGGCTAAGCAAAGACTGAATCCCATTTACGAATTTCACCTGATTGCTGAGTTGCAGTGCCTGTTTTACAGACATGTACGGATCAAAACCAATCACTTTCATTCCAAGAGAATGTGCAGCGTTTGCCACCAGAACTCCAATGGCACCCAACCCCACAACAGCAAGCGTTTTTCCCTGAATTTCCTGTCCTGCAAAGTTCTTTTTGCCCTGTTCAATCAAAGCCGGGACTTCATCATC
The DNA here is from genome assembly GCA_964500105.1 of uncultured Mariniphaga sp. Classification (GTDB taxonomy): domain Bacteria; phylum Bacteroidota; class Bacteroidia; order Bacteroidales; family Prolixibacteraceae; genus Mariniphaga. Next base: position 3,574 of record CAZCPH010000083.1, read on the forward strand.
TTTTCCAGCCAGCGATTTGGCCCATTCCACACCTTGTGCAATGTCTCTCGATGCCAGCAGTAAACCGGCAATTACAAGTTCTTTAACGCCGTTTGCATTGGCGCCGGGTGTATTAAAAACTACAATGCCTTTTTCGGTACATTTTTCAATGGGAATGTTGTTTACACCGGCTCCTGCCCGAGCCACCGCTTTTAGAGTAGCCGGCATTTCCATTTCGTGCATGTTAAAACTGCGCAAAACAATGGCATCGGGATTCGGAATTTCGCTGGCAATTTCGTATTTGTCTAACGGGAAAAGGCCCAGGCCTTCGGTATCAATTTTGTTTAATGTTTGAATTTTAAACATATGTATATTATTTATGGTTTAAAATCTGAATCTCGGATAATGACAAATATCAGGATTTTATCCGAAGAAGGAAGGATGAAACGGGCTTAACTTTTCAATATGAAATTAACATTAAGAAAGCGTTGATTTTCAGGTCTTTTTTAATGCAGTAAAATATTTTTCAGATGCCCTTTTTACATGAGGTGAGAGAAGAAGTGCCGAAATAACTGTGGGAAACGCCATAAGTGCAAAAGCGATATCGATTAACCCGATGATGACGCGCAGATTTGAGACGGCTCCAACAATAATTATCGCTACGAAAAGGTAATTGTAGAGGTGTCCGTATCTGGCACCTGCCACAAAACCAAGACATTTTACTCCGTAATAGGGAAACGCAAACAGAGTTGACATGGCAAAAAAGGTGACGGCTCCGGTTAGAATGTATTTTCCGTAAAACGGAATTGCTGCATCAAATGCGTGGGCAGTGAGCGTAATTCCGTCGGCTGAACTTTCAAGCCAGGTGTTGGTAACAATGATGGCCAGTGCGGTCATGGTGCAAATGATGAGCGTATCGATGATGGGGCCGAGCATGGCAACCAGACCTTCGCGAACCGGTTCGCTGGTTTTGGCGGCGCCATGCGCCATGGGTGCAGTACCCAGACCGGCTTCGTTTGAAAAAGCTGCCCTGCGCACTCCCGTAATAATTACCGCACCAACTGATCCTCCCAAAACTGCTTCGCCGGTAAATGCATCGTAAAAAATCGTTTTAAAAGCTGGGATAATTTGTGAAGTATTGGAAAAAATGATAACAAGCACTGTAACCACATATACTGCAACCATAAACGGCACCACCCGGCCGGTAACATTTCCGATGCGTTTTATTCCGCCAATAACCACAATGCCAACAATTATTGAAATCACAATTCCGGTTAGCAGGTCGGTTTGAAAATTTCCGCCAAGATTATTTGGAATTAAAATCGTGTCGCGTACCATTTGGGTGAGCTGGTTGGCCTGGAAGAGAGGCGAAACGCCAATCATGCCAACAACGGAGAAAAATACGGCCAGCGGGCGCCAGTTTTTTCCCAGCCCTTCGGTGATAAAGTACATGGGACCTCCCTGAATTTCTCCTGCCGAATCTTTTCCCCGAAACATGACGGCCAATGTGCAGGTAAAAAATTTAGTCGAGATACCGAGCAGTGCCGAAATCCACATCCAGAAAACCGCGCCGGGGCCGCCCATGGTAATGGCAACGGCTACTCCGCTTACATTTCCCATTCCAACGGTGCCGGCCAAAGCGGTTGATAGCGCCTGGTAATGCCGCAATTGACCGGGTTCGTTGGGATCGTCGTATTTGCCGGTTAGAATTTTCAGTGCATGGCCCAGATACCGCAACGGAGCCAGGCGGGAATAAACGAGGAAATAAAAACCTCCGCCAAGTAGCAATATCAATACCGGAACACCCCAGATGAAATCTGCAGTTTCGATAATGAATCGCCCGATATTTTCAGATGGTTGGATCAGAATAGCTATGGATTATTTCAACTGAACTTTGGCAAACACCGGCAGGTGATCCGAAGGAAACCGGTGGTCTTTGAAATCAGTTAATGCAGCATATTTAAGCACATCAACGCCGCCGTGTACAAAAACATAATCGATACGGTTGCTGCTTAAATCGGCATCAATATTAAATCCGTTAAATGTTCCAACCGGTCCGTATGGTGGCGTTTCTGTGATTTCAAAGCTGTCTTTCATGTATTTTTTCAGCAGAATAATGGGTTCGGTGTCAGGTGTGAGGTTAAAATCGCCGGTCAGGATAACCGGCAGGTTTTTGTTGCGGGTCATTTCCCTGATTTTTTTCTCGATGAGCAGCGCAGAATTTTTTCGTGCTTCAGTTCCCCTGTGATCGAAATGGGTGTTAAAAACCAGGAACTGTTTGCCGGTTACTTTCGACTGAAAACGTCCCCAGGTTACAATCCGGTTGAGAGCAGCGTCCCAACCTTTACTCGGAACGTCAGGCGTTTCGGAAAGCCAGAAAGTGCCGTGGTCGTATAGAATAAATTTCGATTTATTGTAAAAAATGGGGGAGAATTCTCCTGCCTTTTCACCATCGTCACGTCCAACACCAAACCATTCGTAGTCAGGCAACCCTTTTTCAATATCCTGTATCTGGTCGTACAATGCTTCCTGTAAACCGAAAATTTCGGCTTCGTGAAACTGCAATAAACCGGTAACCATTTCTATTCGGTTTGGCCATGCATTTTCGCCGTCGGAAGCCGTGTTGAGTCTGATGTTATAGGATACAATATTCATTTGCTGCGAAAATAGGGCAGCGGGAATTAACAGCAAAAGGATACTTACTATTTTTTTCATTCGTTTGTATTTATAATTTTTAATGGTAACTCATGGAACTCGCCTGGAGTGTTATCAAACTCCAGCGTAAAATTTTTACACGCTCGTTTCATTGCGCACAAAAATTAAATTGTTCGTATTTCTGATTTAAGATTCCGCCTTCAATAATGGTATGCCTGAACTCTTTTTTTTGATTCAGAACAAAATTATAACAAAAATCCACAATTTCATCAAAGTGCCCGGTCATTGGTTTTGATGCCATTTCGTGACCGCCACCGCAGGTGGTATGCAGCCAGTAAGGCACACTGAGGTTTTCAAGTTTTTTGGCCAGTGTTTGCGAACCATGCAAAACAATGTATCCGGGGTTTTCCGGTTCGCAATAATGGTGTGGAGCTGTGGCATAAGGTACCAGATTATCGTTGGTTCCGTGAAAGAAAAGTGAGGGAACAGCCGATTCTTCGTAAATGATGGATGTGTCGGGAATGGCTCCTGCCATGCCAATTACACCAGCATAGGCAACCGGGCCCGAAGGAAGGTCGTAACAAACCGGTGGAGAATATGCTGTGATCAGAACAGCTTCAGCACCGGCACTGCTGCCTGCAAGAATGATTTTTTGCGGATCGATACCAAGGTATTCATAATTCTGAATGAGATAAAACGTGGCATCCTGAATGTCGACAACTGCTGCATCAAAAGTTGCCAGTTTTTCTGCGGCCGGACAATCACAGCCAAATCCGCCCGGCTGATCTTTACGGGTTAAACGGTATGAAACGGACGCAACAACATAGCCGTATTCTGCCAGGTTTGTACAAAACTGCACAATATCTTCGCTGTTCCGGCTTCCGCTCTGAAAGCCTCCGCCATGCACGTAAATCAGCACAGGTCTGTCTGTATCGGGATCATTCTGGGGAATGTAGATATCCAGTTCCAGGTTTTGTCCGTCTTTGGTAGCGTAAGTGTGCGTTTCCACTGCAATATCGCTGGTGAATACCTGATCGTATTTTTCTTGTCCTGCTAGTTGAAATGTGTTGAAAATCAGAAAAATATACAGAATAAACGGGTTTTTCATAACTAAAATTTTTCCCGAAGATAATAATAATGTGCTTTTGGGGATACAAAAAAAAGGATCCGAAATTTTTCGGATCCCCTGGCCTTGTGTCCTTTAAGACCAATCGTAAATTATTCAACTGTGCAATTAAAATTTATCTTCCCAAAATAAATTTATTCCATGTTATTGATTCTTACAACTCAAAGATTAAACCATGGTAGTTATGTTGTTGGTTTGCAGTGTATTGAATTTTCAGGAAAAAGTATTTTTAGTTTCATTTTGGGACATATTTCCGTATATAAAACAAAAAATCCGGTAACGGGTACCGGATTTTTTATCAGAAGTTCAGGGCATCTGTTTAAAATCTTTCGCGCTTTGTATAGGAAGTGTGCAGCAAATGATGTGACAGTTCTCCCAGCGGTTCTTTCAAAAAATCTTTATACAGTTTTTGAATTTCCGGATTTTCGTGCGATTTGCGGATGGGTAAATCTGCATCTTCAGCATAAATGGCTTCGGCACGTTTTTGTCTGATTTCCGGGTTTGTTGGAATAGGCTGACCGCCGCCGCCAAGGCAACCGCCCGGACAGGCCATTATTTCTACAAAATGAAAATCAGCCTCGCCGGCTTTTACGGCGTCCATAATTTTTTTTGCATTGACCAAACCATGCGCAACAGCACATTTTAGTTCAACACCATCGAGGAAGGCCCATTCTTCCAACGGGTTTTCTATTTTAATGGTAGCTTTTCTTACGCCTTCCAACCCACGAACCGGTGTAATGTTCAGGTTTTCGAACGGTACATTGCGACCGGTAACGAGTTCATAAGCAGTTCTCAACGCGGCTTCCATTACACCACCTGTTGCTCCGAAAATTACGCCGGCACCGGTAGAATCGCCCATGAGCCTGTCAAATTTTGCAGGAGCCAGCTTGTCGAAATCCAGTCCGGCCTGTTTTACCATAATGGCCAGTTCTCTTGTGGTAAGCACATAGTCCACATCCCGGTAGCCGCTGTCGTGCATTTCCGGCCGGTGTGCTTCGTATTTTTTGGCCGTACACGGCATTATAGACACCGAAATAATATTTTCAGGTTCAATGTTTCGTGCTTTGGCGTAATAGGTTTTTGCCAGTGCTCCGAACATTTGTTGCGGCGATTTGCAGGTGGAAAGGTTTTCCAGATTTTCGGGATACAAATGTTCAATGTACTTGATCCAGCCGGGCGAACAAGACGTTATCATTGGTATTTTGACATTTTTGTCCTTTTCAACCAAAACTTTTTTCAAACGTGTTAGCAATTCGGTTCCTTCTTCCACAATGGTAAGGTCAGCAGTGAAGTCAGTATCGAGTACAGAGTCGAATCCGAGTCTTCGCAGTGCGGCAACCATTTTTCCGGTAACTCTTTCGCCGGCTTTCATACCCATTTCTTCGCCCAAACCAACACGCACAGCGGGTGCTGTTTGTACAACCACATGTTTTGTGGGGTCTGAAATTGCACTCCACACCTCTTCAATGTAGTTTCTTTCAACCAATGCTCCTGTGGGACAGTGGTTTACGCATTGTCCGCAATTGGTGCAAACCACATCGTTCATGGCTTTTTCAAAGAAGGTCGAAATTTTCATGTGGTCGCCTTTGTATGCCACAGTGAGGGCATTGACGCCCTGCAATTCTGCACAGGTTCTTACACATCGCTGACACCTGATGCATTTGCTGTCGTCCTTCATAATTGAGGGCGAATACATGTCGATGGTGTAGTTTTTAAGCGGCGCCAGTTCGATAAAATCCTGTGTCATTATTTTATATTCCGAAGCCAGTTCCTGTAACTCGCAGTTTCCGTTTCGGTAGCACTTGGTGCAGTCGGCATTGTGTTCTGCCAGCAGCAACTCTATAATATGCTTTCTCGAGTTTCTCACTTTTAAGCTGTTGGTCAGAATTTCCATACCATCTTCGCATGGAGTGGCGCAGGCTGCCGAAAGTCTTTTTTGCCCCACTACTTCAACCACACAAACACGGCAGTTGCCCGCCACGCAAAGGTCTTTATGATAACAGAGTGTTGGAATTTTTATGCCTTCCAGTTCGGCGGCTTCAAGAATGGTTTGTCCTTTTTTAATTTCTACCGGAAAACCGTTTATTGTGATATTGACTTTATTGTTCATTGTTTCAAATTAAGGTGTTAGTAAATCATTTCTTCGCGGAAGTTTTCCACAATTGAGGAGAAGGAGTTGGCTACCGACTGTCCCAGTCCGCATTTAGCGGTTAACTGCATGGTTTCGGTAAGCTTGAGCAGTTTGTCAAGATAAGAAGCCGGTTTTTCTCCCCTTTTTACAGCCTTAATTCCCAGCAGCAGCTGCTGACAACCCACCCGGCAGGGTGTGCACTGTCCGCACGATTCTTCCCTGAAAAATTCCAGGTAGTTATCGAGTACATTGTACATCGACCGCGAACTGTTGAAAAGCATCATGGAGCCTCCTGTTGGCAGTGAAATTCCTACAAGTTTTCCTTCGTAACCAATGGCTGTGTCCTTGAACTTTTTCCGGGGGACCAGAAATCCTGATGCACCGCCAACCTGAACAGCTTTGGTGTCGCCATCGCCAAATTCATAAACAAAGTCCTGCAGGCTCATGCCAAGCTCCAGCTCGTAAATGCCTGGTTTTGGGGTATCTCCCGATACCGAAAATAACTTGGTTCCGCGGGAATACTGAACACCCAGGTCGTAGAATTTTTTGGCACCGTATTTAAAAATGGTCCAGGTGTGCACCAGTGTTTCCACGTTGTTGATTACAGTGGGTTTACCGCGGTATCCGGCCTGGGTTGGAAATGGCGGTTTGTTGCGTGGTTCACCCCGCCGTCCTTCCATTGATTCCATCAGGGCAGTTTCTTCTCCGCAAATGTATGCACCACTGCCCATGAAAATTTTTATTTTGAAATCGAGGTTAATCTCCTGACAGTAATACTGAAATTCATCGATTGCCTTATGCAATTCTTCTTCCAGAAATTTGTATTCGCCCCGAAGATAAATGAATCCTTCTTTTGCCCCGGTTACGTAGCCGCAAACTGCCATGGCTGTTAAAACTTTGTACGGAACCTTCGAAAGAATTTCGCGGTCTTTAAAAGTACCCGGTTCGCCTTCGTCGGCATTGCAAATAACATATTTCTCTTTTGATTTCGATTCTGCTGTGAGTTTCCACTTCAGTCCGGTTGGAAAGCCGGCACCGCCGCGTCCTTTGAGTTCTGAACTGATGAGCTCGTTGATAATTTCATCGGGTTTCTTTTTGATGGTCGTGCTAAGAACTTTTTCCCAGTC
>CAZCPH010000084.1:0-10524 GCA_964500105.1 uncultured Mariniphaga sp.
TAAACGAACCTATTTTGAAAGGGTACTTTGAAAGCCTGAAAAAAATAAATAACGAACTTGGTCTTCCCACTGATCAGATGACCATGCAGGCCATTCTTCGCCTTCCCGACGTGGTGAAAACCGAATACGAAACCCTCGATGAGGAAGAGTGGCAGGTTATTCTGGAGCATCTGCGCAAAGCACTGGATGACATCGATACATTTCGGATTGCCGAAGGAAAAGCCCTTGAAGCTGACATTATTGCAAACACTGAAAGCATTAAAAACCTGTTGCAGCAGATAACTCCGTTTGAGGAGCAGCGGATGGAAACGGTAAAGAATCGTCTAACCGAAAATCTCGGCAAGTTGAACCTGAATGGCAACGTGGACGAAAACCGGTTTGAACAGGAGCTGGTATATTATCTCGACAAAATGGACATGAACGAAGAAAAAGTGCGGCTGGAAAATCACTGCAACTACTTTGTGGAAACCCTTGCACTTCCTGAGCCCGGAGGGAAAAAACTGGCTTTTATATCGCAGGAAATGGGAAGAGAAATTAATACGCTCGGATCCAAAGCATACGAAAGCAATATTCAGCGGATTGTGGTGCAGATGAAAGACCACCTGGAACGGATTAAAGAGCAGTTGTTGAATGTACTTTGAAATGTCCTGTTATGTCATTAGTTTCAACGGATGAGTGAATCAATAGATATTTGGTGAAATTTGGATTGTTATTATGATTGAACAAGAACTTCAAAATAAAATTGCCCAGGCCATTTACAGTAAAGACCCGAATGCTGAAGCTTTTTTGTTTGGCTCGCGTGCCAGAGGAGATTTTAAAACGGATTCAGATTGGGATATTTTAATTTTGGTGGATGCTACTGAATTTACCAATGAATTAGATAATAAATTCAGGCGCGATATTTATAAATTATCACTTGAATCCGGACAGGTTATTTCCATTTTAATCTATCCTAAAAAATACTGGAAAGAGAAACTGGCTCATTCTCCGTTGTATGAAAATGTTGTAAATGAAGGAATTAAATTAAAATGAACAACATTCAAGATTATATAAGTTACAGGTTAAAAAGAGCAGACGAAGCTTATGACGAGGCTCTCTTTCTGGTTCAAAAAAAACGTTGGAATACTATTGTCAACCGACTTTATTATGCTTGTTTTTATGCTGTTATTGCACTGTTGCTGAAGAATAATATAAAAGTAAATACGCACAGAGGAACATTGAATCAGTTTAGCCTTCATTTTATCAAAACAAATAAGATTGACATCGAATTCGGAACACTGTATTCCCAGCTCTTTGATTTTCGTCAGAAAGGTGATTATGGCGATATGTTTGATTTTACAGAAGAGCAGGTTTCTCCATTAATTGACCATGTTTCTCATTTTCTAAAGGAAATCAAAAAGCATATTTAATTTTAATGAAAGGCAAACTTATCATATTCTCCGCTCCTTCCGGAGCAGGCAAAACAACCATTGTAAAACACCTGCTCCAGCAGGATTTTGGACTTGAGTTTTCAGTTTCGGCCACAAGCCGTCAACCACGGCCGGGAGAAGTTCACGGGAAAGATTATTACTTTCTGTCGGAAGAAGAATTCAGAGAAAAAATTGAAAAGGATGAATTCCTGGAATGGGAGGAAGTTTACAACGATATTTTTTACGGAACCCTGAAAAGCGAAGTAGAACGCATTCGCAGGGCAGGTAAAAACGTCATTTTTGATGTTGACGTTGTGGGTGGTTCAAACATCAAAAAATTTTACGGGAATGAAGCATTGGCTGTATTTGTGCAGCCTCCATCCGTTGATGAATTAAAAAAACGTCTGCAAAACCGTTCCACCGAATCGGAAGAAAGAATTAAAATGCGTGTTGCCAAAGCGGAAAAGGAACTGGAATTTGCCGGAAAGTTTGACGTAATTATAGTGAACGATGATTTGCCCAAAGCTTTAATTAAAGCTGAAAATGTGATATCGGAATTTCTTTCAGAAAATGGAATAAAGTGATTTTAATAAAGATTGTTCGTTCTGAGCGAAAGATTTTTAAATGAATTGTTCGTTTAAAGCGAAAGATTTGGAATATGAAACAACCATCATCCAAAACCTTCTCCCCAAAAGAAACCGGATTGTATTTCGGATCGTTTAATCCGGTGCATATCGGGCATTTGGCCATTGCCAACTACATGGTAGAGTTTACAGGTCTGGATGAATTCTGGTTTGTTGTAACGCCTCAAAACCCGCACAAACAAAAGGCAAATCTGCTGAACGATTACGACCGTTTGGAAATGATGCAACTGGCTGTGCAGGACGACCACCGTTTTCAGGTTTCCGATATCGAATTTTATCTGCCCAAACCCAGCTACACGATTGATACGCTGGCTTATCTGAAAGAACGAAATCCCGGGCGGCAGTTTAAAATTCTGATGGGGTCAGACAACCTCGAAAATTTTCACAAGTGGAAAAATTACGAAACCATTCTGGAGAATTACGGCATAATCGTTTATCCGCGCCCCGGCTTCGAAAAAGTGAATGCAATACAGCATAAAAATGTTGTGATTGCCGAAAACGCCCCACAGATGGAAATCTCTTCATCCTTCATTCGCAAAGCCATTGAAAAAGGCAGGGATGTGCGCCATTTTCTACCGCCAAAAGTTTGGGAGTACATCGAAAAAAAAGGATTTTACCGGTAGTTTAAAAGAATGCCCGGTCCCAGGGAATGCCCGCCAGTACAAGTAGCAGGGCCAATCCGTACCAGATTGCTGCTGCACGTTGCTTCCTGGATGATTCAACCGCTTTTTTCGATTTCGATTTGCCAACATGGACGAATACCAGGGCAATAACCATCACCAGAATGTGTTCCACTGCATAAAAACGCAAATCGGCATTTCTCATGGCAGCGCCAAAATCAGCAAAAGCAGCTTTGGTAAAGGGGCTTACGAAAGCATATAAAATCAGGCCGATTAAAAACTGAATGTCCATAAAAATGGTAAGAACCAGACCGGTAATTTTATCTTTTTTCGACCATTCTTTTTTACCCATCCAGCCAATAAATGCGAAAAGCACAGCAAGAATAAGTGCAATTAAAACCAGCCAGCGAAACAAATTATGAGTATGAAGCAATCCTGTGTACATATTTTAACTTTTTTGAATGAAACACCCAAAGAAGAGGTTGGTTCACCGAATCATTTAAATTGAATGTTTTTATTTGCTTTAACCGGGAAATCCATCCCATGCCCAAGGTAAAACCCGGTATGCGGCGGCTGATTGTATGCCACATTTTGCCAGGCAACACTAAGCCGGTAGTGCGGGTCTTGCATTAACGCGGGAATTCTGTATTTTGTAGGCTCGGTAGTTGTATAGATTCGCAGCGATTGGTTATCATCCGCAGCGAGAATTACCTCCTCCCGCCAGTCACCAAAAAGATCGGCGCAGAGCACCGGTGTTGCTTTCGATCCTTTTGCCGAGCGGTATCCCGGTGCCGTAAAAATGGTTTTATCCGGAAATTTAATGATTCTGTTCCACGAAATCAGTTCCCGCAGCAAATCTCCATCCCACCAAACCAAAAAGTTATCGAAACGCGGTAATTCGCCAATGCTGTCGCCGCGAGTGTTCCAGAGTTTTCCACCCGAACACCACATTTCTGCCCCATGATGTGTTGAGTCAACATCGGCTGCAACACCGCTACCCACATCAATTCCCGGTAGTTTTCCCCAGATTATTTCTCCGGTGGCTGCATTGAAAAGTGCAGCTCCGTAAACATTTTCATAACCTTCAACCGGATCTTCATTTTCGTGTATTCCCCAAACTTCCAGTCCCGGTCTATCGGGTAGCAAGTCGCTCACATGCATGGCATCTCCGTGGCGTAATCCGGTTGAATAGAGGCCGGTGCCGTCGTCGTCAACAGCCATGGCACCGTAAATGATTTCATCTTTTCCGTCGTTGTCCACATCGGCCACAGACAGATTGTGGTTTCCCATTCCCGAAAATTTTTCCAGACCAGGTTCCGACGAATCGAAAACCCACCGCTGTTTGAGTTCCTTCCCATTCCAGTCCCAGGCAACAAGTACCGAGCGTCCGTAATATCCGCGGCACATCACCAGACTGGGATGAACTCCGTCGAGGTAAGCCACGCAGGCCAGGAAGCGGTCGGCACGGTTTCCGTTGTTGTCGTTACGGCCGTTTCCGCCAATTCCGCCCCAGCCATCAACCGGATAGCGTGAAGGAATATAATCGGTTGTGAAGAGCGCTTCACCGGTTAATCCATCGAAAACAGTCAGGTATTCAGGTCCATCCAGAATTTTGCCATCGCTGCTCACATAGTTTGCATTTCTGTCACCAATTACATTTCCTTTTCCGTCGATGGTACCATCGGCCGTTTTACATGCAAACTCTGCTTTTCCGTCGCTGTCCAGGTCGTAAACCATAAACTGGGTGTAATGCGCTCCTTCCCTTATATTTTTGCCTAAATTGATTTCCCAGAGCAACGTTCCGTCCAGCCTGTAGGCCTGAAAAACCGGTTCGCTGGTAAATCCGTTGTGCGAATTGTCGTGGCCGCGGCCAACCTGGTGCAGAATGATTTCGTATGTTCCATCGCCATCCAGGTCGCCAACCGAAGCATCGCCGGGGCCATAATTCTCAGGTGTTTTCAGCGGAAGGTCAATCCAGGGCGAGGGGAAAGCCTGTACTTCATCTTTCAACTGAGTTTGTTCTTTTTCTTCAATTACCGGAACCACGGAATAAGAATCTCCGGCAGCACCATCTTGATCCGTAAGGTTTGTTCTGCTTTTAATTGGCGTGGAGGTAATCCGGGTCTGGTTGCGGTAAACATGAAAAGATATCGATTGCAGATCGGTTGCCAGCAAACGCCAGCTGATGAAAACACCTTCAGTTTCATTGTAAACCGCAACTGTTCCGCGCCCCAGGTTTTCCATTATTCGTTGGGCTGAAGTGAAGGAGATTGAAATGACATACAGAAAAACCAGAAAATAAAGTTTCAAACGAACGGACATGATTTGAATATTTATGGTTGTTGGGCAAGCTCAAAAATTTCATCGGCTTCCCAAATCGTTTTTTCAGAATCAGGTTTCACAACGGCATTAACCATAGCCTGTGCAACGGTTTTTCCCTCAATTGGCCGGTATTTTTTAAAAATAAATTTTGTGACAAACCGGGCAACCGGCAGCGAAAATTCTTCCATCCATCTCCTTTCATCGCGCTCACCGGCCAGCGATGAAGGCCTCAGAATAACCAGGTTCCGAAAATTCAGTTTAGCAACAGCATCATCCAGTTCTCCTTTTATGCGCGTATAAAAAACAGCTGATTTCGAATTCGCCCCAACAGATGAAACCAGTACATAATTTTTGATGCCGTTTTCTTTGGCAATATGGGCAAAACGGAGGTTTAATGTAAAATCCACAGCGTATTGCTTCTCTTTGCTGCCGGCTTGTTTGAGCGTGGTTCCCAACGCTGAAAACAGCACATCACCGGTAACTTTTCCTGCCCAGGTTTCTTCTTTGCCAAAATCTGTAATCTGTTGGTCGAGTTTTGGGTGGGAAAAACCGGCATCGCGACGCACAAATATCCGCACTGTTTCAAACCTTTCATCTTTAAGCAGCAAATTTACCAGTTGTTTACCCACCAGACCCGTTGCCCCAATCACATTTGCTGTTAGTTTCATTCGTTGTCTTTTTAATTTTGAAATAGAATTTTACATCTGTTTGTGCTGCTTTAATTCTGAGAGGCCGGTAAAGTAAAATGAAAAATTGTTCCTTCCGGACTGTTTGGTTCTGCCCATATTCTGCCTTTGTTGTTTTGAATAAATTCTTTGCAAATTACCAGTCCCAGGCCGGTGCCTTTCTCTCCGCGCGTTCCTGTCCGGTGAATTTTGTTCAAATCAAAAAGTTTTTCCGCCTCTGTATCGCTAATTCCAATTCCGGTATCTGCGATACTTACCGTAATTTCTCCGTTTTTTGAAGATGCAGATAAATTTACTTTTCCGCCTGGTGGCGTAAATTTAATGGCGTTGCTTAAAATATTCCGTATAACAGTGTTAATCATTTCCCGGTCAAAAAGTGCTTCCAGGTCTTCCGGGAATTCTCCGGAAATGGTTACCTGTTTTTGTGCTGCAAATTGCATCTTCAGGTTTAAATTCTTTTTTAAAACATCGCTCAAATTCTGTTTTTTTACCGAAGTTGTATTGGTTCTCATTTGCGAGCGTGCCCATAACAAAAGGTTTTCAAGCAACTCGAAAGTGTTGTGCGCCGACGATTTTGCCGATTGCAGCAAATCTTTCTGGGTGGGTGTGTCAAAATCGTTGTCGGGGTTGGTTAGTAAATCCAAAACCCCCAGAAGACCTGAAAACGGACTGCGCAAGTCGTGTGAAATGATGGAGAAGAACTTGTCTTTGGTTTGGTTGGCTATTTCTAGTTCCTTGTTTTTTCTCATCAGCTCCTGGGTCCTGTCTTTTATTATTCTTTTCAATTTTTTCTGGCGGATGATTAAAACTTTTGACCTGGCTAATGTTATGAAGTAAATAGTTAATATTAAAGCTATTAGTAGAAATGTATAGAACGGAACAGATAACCAGAATGGTCTTTCTACGAAAATTTCGAGGGCAGATTCGCTTGCTGTCCACTCTCCGTTTTTTTGTTGGGTTTCCACCCTGAAAACAAAATTGCCCGGAGGAAGATGGGTAAACGATGCTGCCTGTTCATTGTGCAGATAGACCCAGTCGTCCTGCACCCCTTCAAGTTTGTACCTGAAGTTTTTGATGCCCAGGTTTGAAAATCCAAGGGCGGTAAAGCGAACGGATAATATGCTGTGGTTGTGATTTAAGGTGAGGTTTATTTTGTTGTCTTCATTCGCAAACTGATCCGGGTAAGTGGGTTCTCCGTCAATCCAAATTTCCGTTATCAGTACTTTGGTCTTGCTTTCGTTGTATTTGCCAACGTCGCTGGGATTGAAAATGTCGATGCCTTCGTTTCCGCCAAAAAATACCATTCCGTCGTTACTTACCGCACCCGAACGGGCAAAATAGTTCGATGATAAAAGCCCGTCGGAACGATTAAAATAGGAGCTTTTTACAGCCATTTCTGTCTGGTTTTCATTCCATTCGTAATCTATTCTGAAAATGCCGTTTGTGGTACTAACCCACAGTTCGCCGGGTTGTGCAGACTGAATGGATGAAATGGTGAGAAACGGAAAATCTTTTTCAGTAAAAACCGGAAGAAAGTTTTCCAAAGCAGGGGAATACACATTTAAGCCTTTGTCTGTTGCTGCCCAAACTACCCCTGCATCATCGCATATAACAACTTGAACCGCATTGCTGTTGAGGGTCTGAGGATTGTTTTCGTCGTGAAAAAAGTTGGTAAAGGTTTCTGTTTCCGGATTGAATTTCCCTATTCCGTGGGCAGAAGCAATCCAAAGATGCTGGTTTTGATCGAAACTCAGATTATAGGTATAGTCGTTGGACAAAGACGAAAACAGATTTTCGGGATTGTTCCTGTACAATTTCAGTGTCTGCCGCTCCGGATTGTATTTTCCCAAACCAAGACCGTGAAGACTGATCCAGATGTTTCCTTTCCGGTCTTCTGCAAAACCACGGATATCGGCGGTTTTAACCTGGCTGGCAACCGTTTCAGGTTGAATTTTTGCCTGTTCAAATGCACTTCTTCCCGGGTACAGAACATGCAGGCCAGACATCCAGCCTCCCGCCCAAACCCGGTTTTTCGAATCGGAGTGAATTGCCATTACAGAACCTGGCTGAGTGGATTGGTTATCCAGTTTAAGCTGATATTGTATTTTTTGCAACGGGTCGTAAGAGTGCTTTTCAATCAATCCGGCTTCGTACCCCAGCCACATATTTCCATCAGTGTCAAATTCTATGGAGGTAACTTCCTTGTTTTCAAGTTGATATGCGCCTTCGGGGGCAACGGTGAAATGTGAAAAAGGAGCATCGGTAAGGCCGAAATTAATTCCTCTGATGCCCAGCGAAAGCCAAAGGTTATTGTCCCGGTCGGTGTAAACAAAGCTAACGGTTGTCCGGTTCAGGCTCAGTGGATTGTTGGGTTCATTGGTGTAGCGGGTATAATTCCCACTAAAGTTATTGTACTGAAAAAGCCCGTTATTGGTGGCAATCCAGAAAACAGAATCGTTCAACTGTGTAAAATGCAAAATGGCATTTGCCAGACCATCAATTCTTTCATTTTTAACTGCTTGATTTTTTGTGTCCACTTCAAAAAAACCATTCAGCAACGTTCCCACAAAAAGAGATTCGTTGTTAAAATAAATTTTTGAAATGTTGTATTTCGAAAAATCGGTTTCCCCGATTTGTGAGAAGTTCTCTGTTTCTCCGGTTACCGGATTAAAAAGATAAAGACCAGCCGGAAAGGTTGAGAGCCATAATTTACCATCGGGTTGTCCGGTTATGTGCTGAATGTAAACCGAAAGCAGATTTGCGGTATCTGTTTTTGTTTCCTGGAAAATTTCTGAAAACCACGTTGTTTTTTTTGCAGAAGGGTCGAATTTGGCCAATCCGGCATCGGAAGCCAGCCAAATTTGTCCATTGGAGTCTTCAAAAATGTCGAAAACCGGCTGATCTGTTAAATCTTCTGCCGGTTTCACAAACTGGTTAAACTGCGGGTTAAAACGGGAAAGCCCGTTGGCTGATCCTACCCAAAGCGTACCCTGAGAGTCTGTAAACAGCGTGTTTATCCGGGTAAACGATTCAGGTTCTCCATCGGAAAAGGTATTTTGATAAATGTCAAACCGAATGCCGTCGAAACGAAACAGCCCGTTTTCGCCTGCCAGCCAAATAAACCCCGTGGAGTCCTGGCTAATGGATACGATTTTTGATTCAGGCAGTCCGTTTTCAATTCCGTAATGATAAAAAGCTATGGATGAGAATGCTGGTCCGGCATTAACGAACACCATCAGCCATAATATAATATGTTTAACACAACTTTTAAATTTCATTCTGTAACAAAAAAAGCGGTTAAAATTAGAAATAATATATAACGAAAAGAAGTCGAACAGGTTTATATGTGTTGAAAAATCAAAAAATAATTGTTTATTTTTAGCAACTTCATTTTTCGGCACTGCCGGTTTGGAAATGAGGAAACTTATTCTGATACCAATCAAATTTAAAAATGAAAACAACCTGTTTTATAATCCTGCTTTTTTTGTCTTATTCAGTTGTTTCACAAGAAGTGAAATGGAAAGGAAACCCGGTGGATTTTTCACACGGAAAACTAAAGGTTTCGGAAAACAAACGATTTCTGGTTTTTGAAGACGGAACACCGTTTTTTTATTTGGGCGATACGGCCTGGGAATTATTTCACCGGTTGAGTAAGGAAGAAACAGAAAAGTACCTTGAAAATCGCCGCGAAAAAGGGTTTACCGTGATTCAGGCTGTTGTGCTGGCCGAACTCGACGGGTTAAACACCCCCAACGCCGAAAGTGAAAAACCGCTGATTGACAACGACCCTGCAAAAATTAACGAAGCCTATTTTCAACATGTGGACTGGGTGATAGAAAAAGCCGAAGAAAAAGGACTTTTCATTGGCCTCCTTCCCACGTGGGGCGATAAATGGAACAAAAAATGGGGCGTTGGCCCTGTGATTTTTACGCCTGAAAATGCTGGCGTTTTTGGTGAGATTCTGGGAAGAAGGTATCAAGATTCACCCAACATCATCTGGATTGCAGGTGGCGACCGTCCGCTGGAAGAAGAAGTTCACGGAGAGATTGTGCGTTCGATGGCACAGGGTCTTCGAAAAGGTGATAACGGAAATCACCTGATTACCTTTCATCCGATGGGTGGCCAGGGGTCGGCGCAGTATTTTCACAATGAGGACTGGCTCGATTTTAACATGCGCCAAAACGGCCACAACCCCCACTTTACAGGAGTTTATGAAAATACGCGAAAGGATTACGACCGCACTCCGGTAAAACCGGTTATTGACGCTGAACCCATTTACGAAGACCATCCTATTGAATTTAATGCAGAAAAATTCGGTCATTCCACTTCAGCCGATGTGCGACGCCCGCTTTACTGGAATCTGTTTAGTGGTGCGTTTGGGCACACTTACGGGCACCACTCGGTTTGGCAAATGTGGCAGCCGGGCCGCAATCCGGTGAACTTTCCGTTGATGCCCTGGTACGAAGCCATCGACCAGCCTGGCGCATGGCAAATGCAGTTTGGACGGCGGCTAATGGAATCCCGTCCGTTTTTAACCCGAATTCCGGATGATTCAATCATTGTTCCCGATGAGGTAAAAACTGCTATTCCCGGCGCCGGTCGCTACCGGTTTGTTGCCACCCGCGACCAAAACGGCACTTATGCCATGGTATATGCACCGGTAGGTCGGTCGTTTACGGTTCGGATGAATGTTATCAGCGGAAAAAAAGTGATGGCCTGGTGGTACAGTCCGCGCAACGGAATGGTACAAAGAATAGGCAGATTTTCCAACGAAGGCACCCGCACATTTACACCACCCGGAGTAGGTGAAAACTTCGACTGGGTGCTGGTGCTCGACGATGCA
>CAZCPH010000085.1:0-2123 GCA_964500105.1 uncultured Mariniphaga sp.
TCCACCAACCGGTAAAGAACTAAAAGAAGTTAGACGAACTAATCCCGATTATGTCCGGGGGGGCCGGTAGGCCGGATAGTTTATCCGCCAACTGGCGGAGGGGTGGTGAAAATTTTACAACACACAAACCCTTAGCGAACTGCTGAACCTAAGGGATTTGAATCGCAGCAAAGGATGGCATCCCTTTTCTTCCCGGGATGCTGGCCGTCAACATAAAACCGTATTAAAAACCTTATTTCTTTCTCCTTCGTAATTTTCAATTTCCCTGAAATCCTCTATATTTGTTTCAATAAAAATTACAATAATGGCAACTGTAACAATTAAAATAGATACAAAAAATAAAAAAACAAAGTATTTGGTAGATCTGATTACAGAACTATCAAAAACCGAAAAAGGGATTACAGTAATCGATGATAAATCGGGGTTTATGAAAAGTGTTGACCAAAGTTTTAAAGAACTTGAACTATTGAAAAAAGGAAAATTAAAAACCAAACCAGCCAGAGAGCTTCTCGATGAATTATGATAAAAGTTCTAACCATTCCCGAATTTGATAAATCGCTGAAAAGACTATCCCGTAAGTTTCCGGGCCTGAAAGGAGAATATCAGGAGTTTATAGAAAAATCAGAAAAGAAAAATGTTCAGGGACGTTCATTGGGCAATGGTTTCTATAAAGCTCGATTATCCGTTAAATCAAAGGGGAAAGGCAAAAGTGGTGGTTTAAGAATAATATCGTACAGAGAAGTCATCTATAAAATGGAAGAAATAGAAATCACCCTGATTGCCATATATGACAAAAATGAAATCTCTTCCATTGACAGGAAATACCTTGAATCTTTGATAAAAAAATATAAATAAGCGACTAAACAAACTGTGACGCCTGTAAAAGCTGCCAACGGTTGGTATCCCTTTTCTTTTCGGGATGCTATCCGTCAATACCTAAATTTAACCACCTCGTCTCCATCGAAACGATGGAGCCACTCCTCCTGAAAGGAGGAGAAATTCGTGCTAACCTGTAACTTTTAAACCCAAAAGAAACTCTGTACTTCGAATTTCCCCGCCTGTCCGACGGCAGGAGGAATAGGAGGGGTGTCCGCCGACTGGCGGACGGGGTGGTCCGGGGTGGTCAAATGAATTCAACAGTTACAATCCCAGCCACCACAACACTTCGTAAACTGCCGCAACTGCTGCACCGGTAATCGTCTCTAAGGTTTATCCCTTTGGGGGGGTAAATTTCCAGGCTGCCAAAAAAGCGGCTTTTTCCTCAACGCCGGGTATTTTACGCAAGATTGTACTAATATGATTCCTGTTCAAAAAACCGTTTATTCTACACAATAGTTCCTTTCTCGCTGCCGGGTTCCAGCCAGATTGTCTGTTGAATTCTGGATAAACTTTCACCGGTTAATTTCGTCAGTAAAAATTCACCAAAAACCTGCTTTATGGTGATTTCGCAAATGCTAAATCAGAATTTTTGTTTTTCCGGTTTCTGAGATTCAGATGGTTGCGATTTTCCCCTCTGCCAGTTCATTTAAAAAAATGACCGCGAAATGTTCATTTTTACGGCCAAAATATGATTAATGTCTGCAAAAAAATAATAAATTTGCACGGTGAATGAATTTTTGGCGCTTTTATGGACAAATCAATAGCATTTTAATTTATCTGACTGTTTGTTAAATTTTTATATACATTTGTTTATAACGAGTGTAAAAATTTGGCAGCGCAGCAATTGTTTATAATTTTGTGCCACCCTAATTTTTGAACAAAATATGTTATTTACAGAACTATTCTTCAGCATACTGGCATTTACACTCGGATTTTCGATTGTAATCCTTTCCATCCCCGCAGTTTTGCGTGTTGCCAGAGAAAAGAAACTCTACGATTCATTTGATGAACGAAAAATACATACAGAGGCCATTCCCCCACTTGGCGGAGTTGGCATTTTTATTGGATTTGTTCTGAGCACGATTATTGCAACCGACGGATACACTTTTCAGTCGCTGAAATACATTATTGCTGCGGTTATTCTGATGTTTTTCATTGGGTTGAAAGACGATCTGCTGAACATCTCGGCGCGAAAAAAGTTTGGTGTCCAGCTATTTGCTGCCATAATTTTGATTACGCTGGGA
>CAZCPH010000085.1:2133-10508 GCA_964500105.1 uncultured Mariniphaga sp.
ACGGACTTGCATCGGGCCTTGGTATTCTGGCCTCGTTTGTGTTTGGCACCTGGTTTTTTATGGCTGGTCATATTCGTTTTGCAATCATGTCGTACGCGCTTACCGGCAGCCTCATCGGGTTTTTCCTTTTCAATGTGTTTGGCAAAAAAAACAAATTGTTTATGGGCGATACCGGTTCGCTGGTCATAGGAATGATAATTTCAGCACTGGTAATCAAATTTAATGAACTCAACATTGCAAAACTTGCGCCTTATGCCATTGGGGCAGCTCCGGCCGTGTCATTTGCCATCGTTATTGTTCCCTTAATTGATACACTTCGGGTAATCACCATTCGCCTGTCCAACGGAAAATCACCGTTTTCGCCCGACAAAAATCATATACACCACAGGTTGCTCGAGCTTGTCCCAAATCATTTATCGGTAACTTTAATTATTATTGGAGCAAATGTTTTCATGATTGGCCTTGCGCTCCTGTTCAACAACATTTCATTCAATATTAATCTTCAGTTCCTGCTTATTTTCGCCATTGGAACGCTGCTTTCATTTGTTCCTTCAAAGCTTGTGCAACTCAAAACCAGAAGCAAAGAAACAAAAGCTACCGGCAACCTGAGAGAGTCGGTTCTTTTAAGCAGACAGGAATCCAAATTAAGAAAGACTGCTATTTAACGGGAATACCATTGTTAAAATTCAACCTGTGCCTTCGGCTCAGGTTTTCCGGACAACAACCGGTTTAAATGCATCATTATGCATCAGATGAAGGTCAAAAAGTATTTCTGCTTGTTTTTAATCCTTACTGCTTCGGTGGTTGTTCAGGCACAAAACAGTTTTCGGACTGAAATCAAAAATTCAACGTTTGCAGCAACAGACAGCCTGCTTCCTTTCTGGTTTACGGCCAACCAGCATGGTACAGTTGCCCCGTCCCGCTCCTTTTTAAATATCACCGGAATCAGCCTGGAGCAGTTCATCAGCCGCGCACCCGATGCTCCCGTTTCTTTTACCTGGGGTGCAGAATTGTTAGCCGGATTGGGAGAAAGCAACTATTACCAGGTTAACCGGGCGCTTGCCGGTATTGCAGCGCACGGATGGGAACTGAAAGCCGGCTTGTTTTACGATGAAACACGCTATGGCGGACTTTCCACAACCAACGGAAACCTTGTTCGAAGCGAAAATGCCCGCCCCTACCCCATGGTTCGGTTTTCTGCAAACCGGTTTAAACCTGTACCTTTTGCCAAAAATGTTCTGAGTTTTAAAGCGGAATACGACGAAGGGCTTTTAAATGATGAACGATTTGTACAGAACGCCAGATTGCACCACAAGTCATTTTATTTGAGAGCTGTACCGGCAAGCAGTTGGAAAGTTACGGCAGGGTTTGAGCATTTTGTCTTTTGGGGAGGTGTCTCTTCCAATGCACAAATCGGGGAAATGCCTTCCGGACTGAAAGCCTACCTCAGGTATATTCTGGGAGCGGGAGGCGGTGAAGATTTTCCGCAAACCGACCAGCTGAACAAAGCCGGAAACCAGTTGGGAACCTATCAGCTGGAAGTGGAAAAATCGTTTCCCGAAGCCATTGTAACCTTTTACCTCAGCCATCCTTTCGAAGATTTGTCAGGTGTTAACCTGCGCAACTGGCCCGATAACCTTCTGGGAATTCATATCGGGTTTATAGAAAAACAACGATTGGTAACAGATCTGCTTTACGAGTTTTCTCATACCATGCATCAATCCATCCGGAATGAAAACGACCGGGAACCGGACAGCTATTTCAGTCATGGCATTTACAGAAGTGGTTTCACCTATCACGGAATGTTACTGGGATCACCTCTGTTTATCCCGCAAACGGACGCAAACGGCATGGTAAACGGCATGGCATCCAACCGGTTTTTCGCGCACCACATGGGAATTTCCGGCGCATGGAATACAACATGGAGATGGAAAGGCCTGCTGACATATTCTGAACAGGCAGGAACAGTGGCACGGCCTTACGACCGACATACGAAACAGCTTTCAGGCGCGCTGGAAGTGAACTACGTTCAGCCTGGTTTTCCTGTTGAAATAGGTGTTTCCGTTGCCGCCGATGCAGGCAGTAATGCCTACCGCAACGGCGGAATTTCTGTTCACGTGTCAAAAAGCTGGTAAAATCCAAATACTTCACACATAAATCATCTTTTTGGTCATACCACCGTCAACCACAAAGTTTTGGCCGGTGATGAAACTGTTTTCAGGATTCAGCAGAAATAAAACCATACGGGCTATGTCGCTGCCGTTCCCTACGCGTCCGGCAGGATGCTGTTCTTTGTCGGCTTCGGTAATTTGGTATGGTTTAGCTTCCGCTTTTTTTCGAATACCCGAAACGTCAATCCAGCCCGGACTGATACAGTTCACCCTGATTTCCGGTCCCAGACTCATGGCCAGCGCATGGGTTAACGCAAAAATTCCGCCCTTGCTTGCAGAATACGCTTCGGTGTGGGGCTCCGACTGAAATGCGCGGGTGGAACAGAGGTTGATAATACTTCCGTTGGCAGCTTTCAAATGTGGTGCTGCAAGTCTGGAGCAAAGGAAAGGGCCGGTGAGGTTTACTGCAATTACCCGGTTCCATTCCTCCAGAGTAAGTTCTGTTACCGGTTTGTTTACCGCAATGGCAGCATTGTTTACAAGCCCGTCAATTCGCCCGAATTGCTCCACTGCACTTTGAACCGCACGTTGTACGTCGCTCTCTTCCGAAACATCGCACGGGAAAAAAGCCAGATGTTCTGAACTATCTTCTTCACGGAATTCTGCAATTGCTTCGGCATCAATTTCAAAAACCGAAACGCTGAATCCTTCTTTTAACAACTGTTGCGTTACTATTTTTCCGATTCCCTGTGCACCCCCGGTTACAATAATATTTTTAGTCATGTGAAAAATGTTAGATGTTGGAAATGTTAAATTGTTAAACTGTAAAACAACTGAAATCAACCCAGGTATCTCTACTTCAAATTAATATCTCTTTCATTTTTGCAACTTCGTCAGAAACGAACCACGCTAAACGATTTGAAACAATAGCAAAAACTCTTTTCAACCGTTCGACTCCGTCAAACCTGAAATAGCTAAACGGTGGTTCACAAATTTAGATTATTTCGTTGAAGAAAAGAAAACGCTTTATAATTTCATACGACCTGTTCTGTTTTTCTTTTACACTCCGATTGCTTTCGCTATTTTCGCACTCAAACTGAAAATAACTGACATGATACAAAAAGTCTTCCTTTATATTCTGCTGTTTGCTTCGCTGCAAACCTTTGCCCAGCAAAAACAAATGTCACTCGAAGATGCCATTCTGGGCGCTTCTTCCTATTTGCGTCCCGAATCCATACAAGGACTTGCCTGGAAAAACGATGAGGTTTTTACCTATGTGAAAAACGACACGTTGTGGGCAGAAACAGCCAAAAAAGGGGATAAAAATGTTGTTGCGACACGCGATGAACTGAATTCGGGTTTAGCCATATCTGATGAAGCATTCAGGCGTTTTCCCGGATATTCGTGGATAGAAGGAAAACTGCTTTTGGTTCAAAACAGCGCTACCTATTTTGTTTTCAATCCTGAAACCAAAAAACCTGAATACCAAATCAAACTTCCGAAAGAAGCCGAAAATGCCGTCTTTAACCATTCGGGCAGGTTTGTGGCTTACACTGTAAAAGATGATTTATTTGTCTCTTTCTCAACAGGAAAAACCGTTCAGATTACTCACGACGGAGGCAACGGCATTGTAAATGGAAAAACCGTGCACCGAAGCGAATTCGGCATTACCAACGGAATTTTCATTTCACCGAAAGGAACTTACATTGCTTTTTACCGCAAAAATGAACAAATGGTTTCAGACTATCCGCTGGTGGATTATATGCCACGTGTGGCCGAATCCAATCCCATTAAATATCCAATGGCCGGAATGACCAGCGAACAGGTTACGATTGGAATTTACGATATTGCAGCAGAAAAAACGGCGTTCCTGAAAACGGGTGGTGATCCTGAACATTACCTCACCAACCTGGCCTGGTCGTCCGACGAAAAACACATTTACCTGGCCGAACTAAACCGTGGGCAGGACCACATGCAACTGAACTGCTACGATGTGGTTTCAGGCGAGAAAGTGAAGATGCTGTTTGAAGAAACCCACGACAACTATGTGGAACCGCTGCATCCCGTTCAGTTTTCAAAAGTGAATAATAACGAATTTTACCTGCTAAGCCGTAAAGACGGTTGGTTTCATGTTTACAAATACAATACTGACGGCGAACTGGTGAAGCAAATTACAGGAGGCGAATGGGAAGTAACCAAAATTCTCGGATTCGACGAAAAAGAGAAACACCTTTTTGTGGAATCCACCAAAGAAAGCCCACTCGAAACGCACCTTTACCGGGTTGAGGTGAAATCGGGAAAAATGGAAAAACTAACGGAAACGGAAGGGGTTCATAGTGGCAAACTTAGTCCGGGCGGCAGCTGGCTGATTGATGATTTTAAAGCTCCTGAGATACCTTCACAAACCGATTTGATTTCCGCAAACGGAAAAGCTCGCCGGATTCTGCATTCGGCAACTGATCCATTGAAAGATTATATTCTGGGCGAAAACAAGCTGGTCCCCATTCGGTCGGCTGACGGCAAAACCGAACTGGCAGGACGTTTGATTTTACCAGTTGATTTCGACCCTTCAAAGAAATATCCGGTAATCGTATATGTGTATGGCGGACCACATTCGCAACTGGTGGATAAAAGCTGGCACAATGCAGCGCGATGGTGGCAGTATTATATGGCATCACAGGGATATATCGCATTTACGATGGACAATCGCGGCACCAACAACCGCGGTCGCAATTTTGAAACGGCTGTTCACCGAAAACTGGGTGTTTTGGAAACCGAAGACCAGATGCAGGGGATTGAATTCCTGAAATCGCTGCAGTATGTGGATGCAGAACGGATTGGAGTGCATGGCTGGAGCTATGGCGGTTTTATGACACTGAACATGATGCTGCGGCATCCGGAAGTTTTTAAAGTTGGCGTGGCCGGCGGTCCGGTGGTTGACTGGAGCATGTACGAAATAATGTATGGTGAACGCTATATGGATCGTCCGCAGGAAAACCCGGAAGGGTATCGCGAAACCAATATGCTGAATCATGTTTCGAACCTGGAAGGCAAGTTAATGCTGATTCATGGCGTGCAGGACGATGTGGTGGTGATGCAGCACAGTATGCAGTTTTTGCGTGAGTGTGTATTGCAGGGTAAACAGGTCGATCTTTTTGTTTATCCCACACATCCGCACAATGTGAGGGGAAAAGACCGGTTACACCTGATGGAAAAAGTGAGCAGGTATTTTATGGAGAATTTGTAACTTTTTACAGAATTTTCCCGATAAAAATTCCAAGATATGTACCGAAAGCAAATCCCAAAATGCCAATGGTCAGACCACCAATGATCACATCTTTGTTTTTCAGGGCTAGCGCCACAGCCGGAACAAACGGAGGTGAATAGGTCAGTGCAGTAATGGCAATAATGGTATTGTCGGTATCCACTTTAAAAATGCGGGCCAGACCCACATGAATAATCATTGAGCCGAATACAACCCATAAAACGTATAAAAACAATTCAAGAAATTCAATCTGAAACATTTCCCGGAGATTGGCCATCGACGAAAGTGCCAGGCAGAACACAATAATAAAATACATTCCCAGCGGAAAACTGATTTTCAGCTTGTTCACCGGTTTTAACAACGAAGCCAGAATTCCCAGTGTTGTAATCAGAAGAATGATAACCAAAACCTGATCTTCTTTGGGAACAAAAAATATGGTACTCCCCCCAACAGCAAAAATAATGAGGGCGTAAAGCAGTGATTTTCCCATATCGGGCAGGTTTTTTCGCTGAAACAATCCGTCGTAGTTTTCCAGATGGGCATCATCTTCTTCAATTTCAACCTGCATCACATTTTCTGCTCTGCGAAAAACTCCTGAACGGGGGAGAAAGGTGTTGAACAGGCGTTGGGCAATCGTCATCAGAAACAAAAGGGCTACCGAACCAATAATCAGGTCGTAGGTGTGGGTGAGAATAAAAATATCTGGACTCACATCAAGTGCTCTTCCTATGGCAGCCAGGTTTGGTGTTCCACCGGTATAAACCCCGATTAGCATTCCGGTAACCTTTGCCGATTCGGTAATATTATGCGCAAACAGATAATAGCCGATAAAAATAGAAGCCATAAGGGAAGTCATGGCCAGCACCAGTGAAAGAATGGTATTCCGCGCATTTTTCAACCACTTTTTCAGATGCAGCGAGAACAGCATCAGCGGCAATGCGATCAGAATCGTGTAATTCATGATCGACTCCTGAAGTTGCGCTATCCGGTTATAAGTTTGGTCACTCTCTGTAAAACCGGGATGCTGCATAAATTCCTGAAACTCATTCTCCGGCAAAAACGTACGTGTTCCGCCCAAAACCTGAATAAGTGCATCGCTTGCAGCGGGTAACAGTCCGATGTTACCCAAAACAAGCCCGACGCCATACGCCAAAACCACCGCGCCTATGCGGTTGAATGTATTGGATATTTTACAAAGATAAACGAGCAACAAGGGCATCAGAAGGTAGAACAGGATTAGGGAAACAGTAATCCACATAATTTAAGTTTTAGCTTACCGGAAATAAAAGTACAAAAATAAAAATTTAAGTTAACCAGCAGACTGATTATAAAATTTCATAAAATACAACTAAAATACAAATAATCTGCAGCAAGCATCAAAAAAGGCGCAAACGATAAATTTGCGCCTTTTTGATTTTCAAATAAATATTGTCTAAAATTTGAATCCCAGAGTGAACATCACATTGTTTTTAACCTCGTCGAATTCGGCCATTTGCGGCATCTGGTAAAAATCTGTCGGAGGTTCCGGGTAAAGTAAATCGAAGCTGTTTGATTTGGAATACCGGTAGGCAATATCGAAGAAAAATCCTCCGGTTCTGTAACCTAATCCAGCCGAGTAAACATTCAGTTTGGCATCGGCATTGGGTTGGTTTGCTCCAAAGGCCTCTGCATTGTATGGTGAGCCGTAATTTTCAAAACCGGCACGCAGGCTGATGTTGCTGGTTGCCAAAAGCTCTCCTCCAATGCGAAGATTTCCTGCACCTTTATACGCTTCGGTGATCTCACTGTTTTCATCCACAAAATTGTATCCGTCGCCACCGCGGCGCAAACTTGACGAGCCATAGTCTGCATACTCATAATCGATACTGATCAATCCCTTCTTTCCGAAAACATAGGCGGCACTCAGTGTAGCCCGCAATGGTGTTTCCAGATCATAATCGTAGTCTGAATTGGGAGAATTTGCTTCAAAGTTGCCCATTACACCATCCTCATCTGCTGCATTGGATACCATTGAGGTTCTGAAATAGTCGTGAAGATTATAAAAAGTTGGTGTATGCAGCGAAGCCCCGAGCCTGAGTTCATTTACCGGTTTAAAAATAATACCGATTTTCCCGTTATAGCCGGTACCGGTTGTTTTTAAATAGCTGTTAAACTGCAGTTCGTTAAAAAAATCGCTGTTGTTCTGTTTGTCCCATTCCAAAAGCTCTGAAGACTCTCTGTAATAAACATCTACAATGCCGATGGATGCTCCCAGATAGAGTTTGTGGTTGAAATTGAGCCCCGCAGAAAGTGAATATTCGTTAATGTATCCTTGTCTTGAAATGGCTTTTCGCTGACTCTGACCATAACCTGCTTCTTCCAGATCGTGCCAGTAAATATCGCTGTTGTCTTCTTTCCACAGCAAATAGGTATCCCAGGCCAGCTGTTCGTAGAAATCGCTCCATGTTCCTTCGGTGGCATTATCCGCCAGGTAATCAAGATAAGAGCCATCCAGATTATCCGCTCCAACCAGCGAAGTACTGTTAAAATCCCTGAGCCGGTTAAAGCCAATTCCAACATTCACATTTACCAGGCCTGTTTCGCTTTTGTTTTGTGTTGAAAGCGTGGCAACATAGCTCAAATTATTGAATGAAAAATTGTATTTGCTGTCCGACATGAGATTGTTCCGGTATGTTGCATCAACTTTTGTTTGCCCGAAAGTGGGAGTAAAAACAAATTCCGAAGCTCTGTAGAGCCCGAGTCCTGCCGGGTTAATACCAACAGAGGTAAAATCTCCGCCAAGAGCACCAAAGGCATTTCCCATACCCCCGGAACGGGCAGTTCCCTGAATCTGAAAATTCGAATAACGCAATGCATCTGCCAAATCCTGTGCCTGCATAAAAAATGGCACAACAAACGCAAGGGTCAAAAGTGTTACAAGTTTTTTCATGGCTAAATTGCTTTTTTGTTAATACTAAATTTTGTGGCTGTCATGTTGGTTATCTTCTTCTGCCTGATGA
>CAZCPH010000086.1:0-1076 GCA_964500105.1 uncultured Mariniphaga sp.
CAGCACTCCCGCGAGGTAGCAAATCTAAGTGCCATTATGGCTGCCGAACTGGGCTTGAATCCGAAAAAGGCCAAACGTGCCGGATTGCTGCACGACATTGGTAAAGTGCCCGACGATGAACCGGAATTGCCGCATGCTGTTTACGGGATGAAGCTGGCTGAAAAGTACAAGGAAAAACCCGACATCTGCAACGCCATTGGCGCTCACCACGACGAGGTGGAAATGGAAACCCTGCTGGCGCCTATTGTTCAGGTTTGCGATGCCATTTCAGGTGCACGTCCGGGAGCACGCCGCGAAGTGGTGGAATCATACATCAAACGGTTAAAAGACCTCGAAGATTTGGCGCTTTCGTATCCCGGTGTGACCAAAACCTACGCCATTCAGGCTGGTCGTGAACTGCGTGTTATTGTGGGTTCCGACAAAATGAGCGACCAGGAAGCCGAACAGCTTTCCTACGACATTTCAAAACGCATTCAGGATGAAATGACTTACCCGGGACAGATAAAAATTACGGTTATCCGCGAAACCCGCGTGGTTAACTACGCAAAATAAAAACAAGCTTTTAGTGGAAAATTATAGACAAAGCCTTCCGGTTCCGGGGGGCTTTTTTTTCTGAAAATTTAAACATAAAAAAATCTGTGGGTGTTTAGTAAAATAAAACTATTTTTATCCGAATTGTATTTGAAAAAGCATGAAAATCCTTGGTAACATCATTTGGCTGGTTTTTGGCGGGTTTGCCATTTTTCTGGAATATATTCTGGCCGGCCTCGCATTGTGTGTCACAATTGTTGGAATTCCGTTCGGACTCCAGGCATTTAAACTTGGAGTGCTCGCTTTGTGGCCGTTTGGACAGAAAATCGAATACATGGATTATGCTCCGGGCTGCCTTTCAACCATAATGAATATTTTGTGGCTGATAATCGGGGGAATATGGATTGCCCTGACCCATCTTTTATTTGGGGTTTTGTTATTTATTACAATTATTGGAATTCCATGGGGAAAACAGCATTTTAAAATGGTTTCGCTGGCACTTACCCCGTTTGGGAGGAGACTGGTGTAACGGAAGTTTTTGAGAT
>CAZCPH010000086.1:1176-10456 GCA_964500105.1 uncultured Mariniphaga sp.
TCGCTGGCACTTACCCCGTTTGGGAGGAGACTGGTGTAACGGAAGTTTTTGAGATATATAGTGATTTATAGAAATCTGTGGAGATTTGTGGAGAATTATAGTGAAATAAAATCATAGTGAAATTATAAATTATTAAAGTAAAATGAAGAGTTTAATTTTTATCCTTATTTCATTTTTTATCGCAATAGGAATAGCAAGTGCGCAAGTGGATATTTCCTATCAGAAGCCTCCCAAAGAAATTATGGAACTGGCCGACGTACCGCAAACACCGGCAGTTTTAATCGATGATCTGAATGAAAATATTGTTCTGCTGCACCGCAGCAAGTATAGAACCATTGCAGAGTTGTCGGAAACTGAAATGCGGTTGGCCGGGCTTCGGATTAACCCGGTAACCAACATTGGCAGCCGGACAACTTTCTACAACAAAATTACCCTGATGAAAGTGGGTGAAAGAGATGAGATTGATGTGAAAGGCCTTCCGGCGGAACCTCGGCTTTCCTATTTCTCCTGGTCACCCGAACAGAAAAAAATGGCTTTTACCCATACCACGTCAACCGGAGTTGAACTTTGGATTCTTGATGTAGCCAGCGCAACTGCCAGAAAACTTACGAATCCTGTTTTAAATGCCAATACCGGAAGTCCGTTTTCCTGGTTTCCCAATGGTGAATCCCTTTTGGTGAAAATGTTACCCGAGAACAAGGAGCAGCTTATCGATAAGTCCACCGCTGTGCCCACCGGACCTCGGGTTTCGGTTAGTGAAGGTGAAATGGCGCAAAACCGCACCTACCAGGATTTGTTGCAGGACAGGGCTGACGAATTTAATTTTGAACAACTTGTTCATTCCACCCTTTTCAAAATAAACTTAAACGGAGAGAAATCGAAGTGGAAGGAAACTGCCATGGTCACCCGCATCAATATTTCACCCAATGGGGAATATGTGCTGGTTACAGCCCTCGAAAAACCGTTTTCTTACCTGGTGCCTTACAATCGCTTTCCGTCAAAAACTGTGGTTTACGATAAAAATGGAAATGAAGTGAAAGTACTTTTGGAATCGCCGCTGCTTGAAGAAATGCCCAAAGGGTTCATGGCCACTCAAAAAGGAATGCGGAATATCAACTGGCGCAACGACAAACCTGCAACAATTTATTATGTGGTGGCACTGGATGAAGGCGATCCGGCTGTTGAAACCGAGTTTCGCGATGAGGTTTTTGAGTGGGAAGCCCCGTTTAACGGAGCACCGGGATCGGTATTGAAAACCATTCAGCGGTACGCCGGAATTTTGTGGGGAAACGATGAAACTGCCATTGCATTCGACCGCTGGTGGAATACACGCAACGCCAAAACTTACCTGTTTAATCCGTCGGATGAAAGCCAGCAACCTGAAATTTTGTTCGACCGAAATTACCAGGACAATTACAACGATCCCGGCTCCTTTCTGACAGACAAAAACGAATGGGGTGAAAATACACTGGTTATCAATAAAAACACAGTTTATTTAACCGGAACCGGGCATTCGGAAGACGGTCCGCGACCTTTTTTCAGGGAATTTAACCTGAAAACAAAAGAAGTTAAAGAACTTTGGCGGGCCGATGGGATTGAGACGCTGGAACAGATTGTGAAGGTGATTGACCCAAATATCGGCGTACTTTTAACCCGTGTTGAATCAAGTAATGTATTTCCCAATTATTTCATCCGGAATATCAAGAGGAGAATTGCCCCTCAGCAGATTACTTTTTTCCCGAATCCTTTTGAAAGTTTGGAAGGTGTTCATAAAGAGTTGATTACCTATGAAAGGGAAGACGGTGTTGAACTTTCGGGTACGCTTTATTTGCCTGCCGGCTACGATATGGAAAAGAAAGAAAAGCTTCCAATGGTGATGTGGGCCTATCCGCGTGAATTTAAAGATGCCGCCAGTGCCGGGCAGGTTACCAGCTCCCCGCATGAGTTTACTGCTCCATACTATGGCTCACCGGTTTTTTGGGTAACACGCGGCTATGTTATTCTCGATGATGCTGCATTTCCAATAATTGGCGAAGGTGACGAAGAACCCAATGATACTTTTCGAGAACAATTGGTAGCCAACGGAAAAGCCGCAATTGATGCTGTTGAAGCAATGGGGTACATCGACCGGAATCGGGTAGCTGTGGGTGGCCATTCTTACGGGGCATTTATGACGGCCAACCTGCTTTCGCATTCCGACTTGTTTGCTGCCGGAATTGCCCGCAGTGGCGCATACAACCGTACGCTTACACCTTTCGGTTTCCAGAGCGAAGAACGAACTTATTGGGAAGCACCGGAGGTTTACAACGGGATGTCGCCGTTTATGCATGCCGACAAAATGAAAACGCCGCTATTGCTTATTCATGGTGAGGACGACAACAACTCGGGAACTTACCCGCTGCAAAGCGAACGCTATTTTAATGCATTAAAAGGTTTGGGCGCCACTTCACGCCTGGTATTTCTCCCTAAAGAAAGTCATGGATATGCTGCACGTGAATCTATTCTGCATGTATTGTGGGAGCAGGATCAGTGGCTGGAAAAATGGGTCAAGAATAGAAAATGAAGGATTTAAAATTTGTGCATGGAGGTTGAAACAGGAAGGCTCTGAGTTTATCAGGGCCTTCTTGCTTCCAGTCGCTCCAGATAGCGTTCTTTTGCTTCTTCCGGATCCTGGCCTTCTTCTACATAAATGCGGGTTCTGGCGTTAATAATTACTTCCTGCATTTTGTGCAAATCAGGCGATTTAAAACTGTTTTGTTTTTTGTCAAACATGGTATTATCCTTTCATTTAATGTTATAAAAAATAATATGCATTGCCATCAATGCAATTTCAAAGTTCTTTCGAGTAAAGGAGACAGATTTTTTGTCAGATTACCGGTAAAATTAACCGGATGTGTACAAATATACATTAAATATTTGAAAAACAGGAATTTTAAAATAATAATGTGTACCTTTGCAGCATATTTAAAATTCAATTTATGTATAAAGGAACAGTAAAGTTTTTTAATGAAGCCAAAGGTTTTGGTTTTATTAAAGATTCAGATTCGACCAAAGAGTATTTTGTTCATGCAAACGGATTAAAAGATGATATTCGTGAAGATGATGAAGTAACTTTTGAATTGGAAGAAGGAAGAAAAGGTTTAAATGCAGTCAATGTTAAACTGGCTTAAGCCGGTTAAAAATATACAACTCATTTAAGTAATGAATCCTGCCATTTGGCGGGATTTTTTTGTGCCTTTTTATTCAATTTTCCCAGGTTTCCGACGGTTTTTCCCCGGATTTCCGGTCAGATCATCGCCCAGATCTTCACGGGCTTCCGATGCCATCTGTTCCATTTTTTGCACAATTTCAGGATAGAATTCTATCAGATTATACTGTTCTCCAGGATCGCGGCGAAGGTCATACAGTCCGCCTTCGTGTGGAAAGTTTTCATTGACTTGTCCGGGTTGCCCGTCTTTTCCTGGCTCAAATCCAACATACGTGCGGCCCGGGTGAGGCAAAACCAGTTTCCATTTCCCGTCCTGCACTGCTTCCAGGTTATTCCGGCGGTAATAATACCAGAACGATTTGCGTGGCGGCTCCACATTTTCACCCTTGATTAACGGCAGAATACTTACTCCGTCAATTTTATTTTCAGGCAGGGGTGCTTCTGCAATTTCGGCCAGTGTTGGCAAAATGTCAATTCCCGATATGAGATTGTTGTTAACGCTTCCTGGTGTAATGGTTTCTTTCCAGTACATGAGGCAGGGCACCCGCTGACCGCCTTCAAACGAGGTTCCTTTACCTTCGCGCAGCCCACCTGTACTGCCGGCATGGTTGCCGTAATTGAGCCACGGCCCGTTGTCTGAGGTGAAAATAACCAGCGTATTTTCTTCCAGTCCGGTTTCTTTTAACGTTCGCATAACCTCGCCTACACTCCAGTCGAGTTCCATCATCACATCACCGTAAAGTCCCTGTTCCGATTTCCCTTCAAATTTTTCAGAAACATACAAGGGGACATGCGGCATAGGGTGAGCGAGATAAACGAAAAACGGATTATTCCGGTTCTTGCGTATAAAATCAATCGTTCGTTTGGTAAACTGGGTGGTAAATTCCTTTTGATCGTCCGGTGTTACTGCGGAGTTGATTATTGTTTCATTTTCAAAAAGCGGTAAATCGGGAAAAGCGCCCGGACCGCGCGGGTGGAATGGCCACATATCGTTGGAGTAGGGAATACCGTAAAATTCATCGAAACCATGGCGGGTGGGCAAAAATTTGTCCTGAACTCCCAAATGCCACTTCCCGAAAATAGCTGTGGCATATCCTTTCTTTTTCAATACTTCGGCAATGGTTTCTTCTTCGGCCGAAATGCCGGTTTTCGAAGTATGGCTCAAAGCTCCGGAGAAACCAATCCGGTTTGGATAACAGCCTGTTAGCAGTCCGGCCCGCGATGCACTGCAAACAGCCTGGGGCGCATAGTGAAAAATAATCCTTCGGCTGCCATTTTATCCAGGTTTGGTGTTTGGTAGCCAATGGCTCCTGTTTGGGTGAGGTCGCCATATCCCATGTCGTCGAGGTAAATTACCACAAAGTTGACAGGTTTTTGTAGTTTTTCGGAGCAGGAGTGGAAAACAGAGAAAAAGAACAGCGAAAAAATGGCTGTCAGGTATTTTTGATACATGCCGTTAAATTTTTGAAAGTGACGTAAAGCTACGGCATTATTTTGAAGAATACAAAATGAAACTGCCCCGGTTATCAGCAATAAAAGCTGGCAAAACCGGGGCAGTTTACGGGACAAAATTCTTTCTTATCAGAATGGAATGCCCAGGTAAACCTGAATGGTGCGGTTTGCAGCATCATCCAGAATATTTTCCCAAATTTCATTTTCCTTTGCTACCGGAGTGAGTCCGAGTTTATAGGTAAAACCCAGATATACCGGATTCAGAAAGAAGCGCAGTCCGCCCTGCAGCCCGAAGTCAAATGCATTAAAATTTTCTTTATCCAATTCATCATTTGTCTGAAATGAACCGGAACCGGAAACTACCTGACCTTCACCGTTTGCATTTAACAGATAGCCAACGTAAGGTCCCAGTTGAAAGTCAAAATCTTCAGCGAGGTTAAAAACCAGATTAACCGGTACTTCCAGGTAGTTTAGTTTTAATTTCACTTCAGAATCCGCCAGACTGCTTTCAGTGGTCCATTTTGTACCTTTTTGAGAATAAAGCAGTTCGGGTTGGATCGAAAAACTTCCTGCGACAGGCATTTTGGCAAAAACCCCTGCGTGAAATCCGGCAACCATGTTCTTGTCGCTGGCATCTTCAATACTCAGGTTCGACAGATTTAACCCACCTTTTGCTCCAAAAGTGGTTTGTGCTGTTAAGCTTCCGGTAATTCCTCCGAAAAGGAGAGTCGCAAAATAAATGTGAATTTCTTTAAATCTTTCATATTGTATTGATTTTGTGTGAATTATGTTGCTTAATTAAGGCTCCAGTTCGCCTTTTTCTGCTGCCTCTTTCAGATTTTCATCGGCCAGAATGCCAATTTCCACACGGCGGTTCAATCTTTGGCCTTCGTCTGTATCGTTGTCGGCCACGGGGATCGATTCGCCAAACCCTGCTTCTGCAATTCGGTCAGCTGTAACCCCTAAACTGCGGAGGTAGTCGGAAACCGATTTTGCTCTTTGTTCTGAAAGCTTTTGATTGTAGTTTTCGGCTCCTTTGCTGTCTGTGTGTCCGTCAACCTGAATTTTGGTGTCGGGGTAGTTGTTCAGTACTTTGGCCATCCCTTCCAGTTCTTCACGGGCTTCTGCTGTCAGCGCATAGGAGTCGAATCCAAACAGAATTCCCGATTCCATGGTAATCTGAATTCCTTCACCAACACGTTCGACTTTGGCATTTTCCAGCTCTTTTTCCAGCTCTTCAGCCTGTTTATCCATGTATTTTCCAATCAGTGCTCCTGCAGTTCCGCCAACAGCGGCGCCAACTATAGCACCTGTTGCAGTATTGTCAGACCGGCTGCCAATTACTCCGCCAATCACCGCTCCGGCACCCGAACCAATGGCTCCGCCTTTCAGTGTCTTGGATGCGTTACATCCCGAAAATACCAATGCAATACCCAGTGAAAGGGTAAGAATTTTTGATTTTGTATTCATTTTTGTTGTCTTTTTTGGTTGTTATTTTTTAACTGTAAACATAACAGTATTAAGAACGAATGGTTCAATAAGAAAATTTCATCTAAATGAATATTTGCTTTTGAGTGCTTATATTCAGATAGATAGTGTAGGGTTTTATTTGAATTGAAAACGTTACTTTGTCGCGGCAATTACACCTCTGAAATAACCAATCGATTCGGCAATTCCCATAAACGGATTGTCCATGTTTTTTTCGTGTTCCAGACTGCAAACACCGGTGTAATTTACCTCGCGCAGCATTTTAACAAAGGCGGGTATGTCGATAATTCCACGGCCAATTTCCACAGAATAACCTGCTTTTGAATCGCCGGTAACATCTTTAATGTGTACATCGAATACACGGGTGTGGTACTTTTTCAGGTCGGCAACCGGGTCCTTACCGTTGCGGGTATCGTGGCCAATATCGAGACACATTCCAATGCGCGGGTCGAGGTTTTTTACACTTTCCCACACATCTTCGGCATCCGGAAACAGTTCAATATCAGGCCCGTGCAGGTGGATGGCATAATTGAAATCAAATTCCTTCACTTTTTTGTCGACATAAGGCAGCAGTTCGTAGGTGGGGACACCAACAATTAATTTGACACCAACGCGTTTGGCGTAGTTAAAAGCGCGGTCAACTTCTTCTTCTGTTTTCATGTAGATAGGTCCCACGGCATAGCCTGTTACGCCTTTGGATTTCAGTTTGGCATGAAAATCTGCAATTTGTTTTTCATCACTGTCCAGTGGCAAATGAAAATCTTTGATACACAGGTAATGTACGTCGGATTTTTCCATCGTTTCCAGCGTTTTGTCGAGGTCGAACCGTACAAACGTATAGCCCGCCATTCCTACTTTAAAAGATTCTCCGGTTTCTGGTGGCGGCTGTTCACCAGGGCGTTGCTGGGCAACCACAGTGAAACTGATTAGAAGAAAAAAAAGCGTTGTAATAAAGGCAGCAGATTTTTTCATGATTATGTAATTTTAATAATTTGTCAAAAATTTTATTCAGTTGTGCAAGGTATTGGAAAAAGAGGATAATTCAACATGAAAATCGAATAATTTCAGCATTGCATTTTGCAGGGAAAAGCATTCCGGGGAAGAATTTTGGGTTTTTTCTTCGAATATGGATATTGAAAATGTTTTGCAAAGGGTTTGATTTTTTGAATCTGTAGTAAAGTGTCTGCAAAATTTTTTTCATCAAAAAAGGCGGTCCGTTGCCGAACCGCCTAATTGAGTAAATAACGTTATGAATTTTTAATGAACTGGTGTTATGCCAAATCGAAACGATCGAGATTCATCACCTTGTTCCAGACGGCCACAAAATCGTGAACGAATTTTTCCTGACCATCGGCTGAACCGTAAACTTCGGCCAGTGCGCGAAGTTCGGAGTTGGAACCAAACAGGAGGTCAACACGAGTTCCCGTCCATTTCAGATCACCGGTTTTGCGGTCGTGCCCTTCATACTGCTCCTTCTCTTCCGAAACAGCTTTCCAAACGGTGCGCATATCCAGCAGATTCACAAAGAAGTCGTTGGTAAGAGTACCCGGTTTGTCGGTAAATACACCGTGTTTTGAACCGTCGTAATTGGTGTCCAGTACACGCAATCCGCCAACCAGAGCTGTCATTTCCGGTGGGGTAAGCGTAAGCAGCTGGGCGCGGTCAACCAACATTTCTTCGGCTGAGCCCATGTATTTTACTTTCATGTAATTGCGGAAACCGTCAGCCAGTGGCTCCAGATATTTGAAGTTCTCAACGTCTGTTTGTTCCTGGCTTGCATCTGCGCGGCCCGGTGTAAAGGGCACAGAAACATCGAATCCGGCGTCTTTAGCTGCTTTTTCAACAGCTGCACAACCACCCAGGACAATCAAATCGGCCAGTGAAACCTGTTTTTCACCTGATTCGTTATTGAAATCCTTTTGAATACCTTCGAGTGTTTCAAGTACTTTTGCAAGCTGCGGCGGATTGTTTACTTCCCAGTCTTTTTGGGGAGCCAACCGCACGCGGGCTCCGTTAGCACCACCCCGTTTGTCGGAGTCGCGATAGGTTGAAGCCGATGCCCAGGCTGTTGAAACCAGTTCGGAAACCGTCAGTCCGGAATCCAGAATTTTACCTTTGAGGTCGGCAATATCGTTTTCGTCAATCAGTTTGTGCGTTACTTCCGGAATCGGGTCCTGCCAGAGCAGGTCTTCTGCCGGCACTTCCGGTCCAAGATAACGTGTTTTCGGTCCCATGTCGCGGTGTGTCAGTTTAAACCATGCACGTGCAAATGCATCTTCAAACTCTTCCGGATTCTCGAGGAAACGCTTTGAGATTTTTTCGTAATCGGGATCAAACCGCAGCGAGAGATCGGTGGTAAGCATAAACGGTTGGTTCCGTTTTCCGGGAATGTGTGCGTCAGGTACACTGCCGGCACCTGCCTGTCCGCGGGGTTTCCACTGCCATGCGCCTGCCGGACTTTTTGTCAGTTCCCATTCGTAATCGAACAAGTTTTCCAAAAAGTTGATACTCCACTGAATAGGTGTTTTTGTCCAGGTTCCTTCCAGTCCGCTGGTAATGGTATCTTCAGCATTTCCTTTTCCGTATTTATTTTTCCAGCCGAGGCCCATTTCTTCAAGTGGTGCAGCTTCGGGGTCGGGACCGAGATTGGAATCGGGAGCAGCGCCGTGTACTTTACCAAACGAGTGTCCGCCGGCAATCAGTGCCACGGTTTCTTCATCGTTCATGGCCATCAGTGCAAAGGATTGTCTGATGTAATGAGCTGCTTTCACCGGATCGGGATCGCCATTCGGGCCTTCCGGATTTACATAAATCAATCCCATGTGGTCGGCAGCCAACGGACCTTCGAGTTCGCCTTTTTCGTTGTGGCGCTGGTCTTCCAGCCATTTGCCTTCCGAGCCCCAATAGATATCTTCTTCAGGTTCCCAAATATCTTCACGTCCGCCGGCAAAGCCAAATGTTTTAAAGCCCATGGATTCGAGGGCCACGTTTCCGGCCAGAATCATCAGGTCGGCCCACGAGAGTTTTTTACCGTATTTCTGTTTAACGGGCCATAGTAAACGACGTGCCTTGTCGAGGCTCACGTTGTCGGGCCAGCTGTTCAGCGGTGCAAAACGCTGGTTCCCTGTACCA
>CAZCPH010000087.1:0-10439 GCA_964500105.1 uncultured Mariniphaga sp.
CATAATTGATACCAACGTTTTTGTGGTTCGCCATAAATACACCAATAAAATGGCCCTTAAAACTGCGCTGGAAGAAGTTACAAAACACCAGTTAAAAGGAGTTGGTATCCTTGTGAACGACATCAAGCTGGGTAAAAAGAATTACAGCTTCAGCGGAGGTTATGGATATGGATACGGCTATGGTTACGGATATGGTTACGGGTATGGCTACGGCCAGAAAAAAGAAGACAAAAACAGCAACCGTAAGGTTCTCAAACCGGAAGAAGTCTGATTTCTTCCGGTTTGAGGAACATCCTTTTTAACGTTCTACCAACTGTTTTGCCGTCTCCTGAATTAATTGCCAGGTCTCTTTTACATGTTCTGCTTCAGTGTGCGTCTGACCAATGCTCATGCGCAAAACAACCTGATCGTTAAGTTTGGTGTGTGTAAAAAATGCCTTGCCCGTTTCATTCACTGTATTCATCAATTTCATATTGAAATTATCACTTGACTTGTGTCTGAAACACACCAGGTTTAACGGGGGATTCAATACCAGTTCGAACTCTTCAGACTCATTCACCCAATCCGCAAATTTCCGGGCCATTCCCACATGTTTCCTGATGTGAAACTGCAGTCCTTCCACCCCGTAATGACGGATGACAAACCAGAGTTTCAGCGATCTGAAACGGCGTCCCAGCTGCACATGCCAGTCGCGGTAATCGAAAACTGCACCCGATTCGGTGGCCTTGTTCTTCAGGTACTCCGGCAAAATTGAAAAAGTGTTGATCAACTCATTCCGGTTGGCGACCCAAAATACGTCGCAATCGAAATTGGTAAACATCCATTTATGCGGATTAAAACAATAGCTGTCGGCCAGTTCAACACCATCTTTTAAATGTCTGAACTCCGGGCAAAGCATGGCAGTCCCTGCCATTGCAGCATCCACATGCAGCCAGCATTTTTCTCTCTGGCATATTTCACCAATTTTCCGAACCGGATCAATGGCATTCGACGATGTGGTTCCAATGGTTGCACACACAAAAAATGGCTGATAGCCTTTTGCTCTATCTTTTTGAATTTGCTTTTCAAGCAATTCAGATTGCATGGTAAATTGTTCATCCACATCAATCACGCGCAGGTTTTCGCTGCCGATTCCGGCCATTTTAATGGCTTTTTCCAGCGACGAATGGGTTTGCGAAGAAACATAGGCAACCAGATTCTGCCTCACACCGGTTTTATTCGATTCAAATTTTGTGGCTCGCTCCCGTGCGGCAATAATTGCCGTTAAAGCCGAAGTGGAAGCCGTATCCTGAATCACTCCGCCACCTGTAGAAGTGGATTTAAATTTTTCAGGCATGTCCATCATTTCTGCCAGCCAGTCGAGCACCCGGGTTTCCAGTTCAGTAGCTGCCGGGCTGGTTGCCCAAATCATTCCCTGAACTCCGAGCCCTGACGAAACCAAATCGCCAAGAATGGAAGGAAAAGATGTGTTTGACGGGAAATAGGCATAAAAATTGGGCGACTGCCAGTGCGTAATGCCCGGCATGATAATTTCGTTCAAATCCTGAATCATTTGATCAAACGTTTCGCCTTTTTGTGGCGGACTTTCAGGAAGCTTTGCTTTAACTTCGCCCGGCTTTACCTGCGATAAAACAGGATATTTTTCAATATTTTCATAGTAATCAGCAATCCAGTCAATAATTTTTTTGCCTTCTTCCCTGAATTGGGAAGGCGTAAGGTGATAGTTTTTCATAAAAAAATTTCATTGATTTTTGATAACAAAATCAGGCAACTGGTATCCGAAATTATTATTTCAGAAACTTGCGGCATCCTTCGCTATTTCTGATGAATCATAATTAAAAAGAGAAACATCGTAATCAGAAAGAATTTCTGAAAAGGCTACCGTTGAGAGACCAGCCAATTTTGCTGCCTGACCTAAAGACAATTTTCCCGATTCGTACAATTTAGCGGCCAAAAACCTTTTTGTCTCAATTTCATTCAAACCAGTATTTTCGGGTATTGTAAGTGTCATGCCCATCTTTCACCAAATTTTTATATACAAACTTACTTAATTTCTCTTTAGCTCGAATAACAAATCAGAATAAGTTTATGATGCAAAACAGAAATTGTATAATATCAGAAACTAATTCTGAAATCAGCAAAGTTTTCCACCTCAGGCATCCTTGTTTTAACGAGATGTTGAACCCGGGCAAGAGGAGGTCCAATCTGCAAATGGTCTGTAAACGTTTCCATATCTTTCTCTTCGCCCCTCGCCATAACCAGAACACCTCCGTCGCGGGTATTTTTCACCCAGCCGGTTATATTGAACTCATTAGCCCGTTTTTCCACAAAATACCTGAACCCCACACCCTGAACCCGGCCGGTAATCTTTATTTCAAACTGAACCATCAAACTTTTTTAAACTGCTCCACAACCTCGGGTTGCACCAGTGCCCAGATGGAATAAACGCCAACAGCTGTTCCGATGGGGAAATTTACCAGATCGAGCACCGAAATAATCAGCGTCAGAATTCGTGCCCACTCTTTCCTTCTGAACAAGCCAATTCCGGCAATAATACCCGGTAAACTGAGAACCACCATAAAAACAACCAGAATTTTGGCAATCAACGATAAAACAAACTGTGCATCATTATCATTGGCAATATCGCCAATAAAATAGAACAACACATAAATGAATACAGCCAGTAAAATCCCCAAAATGCTTAACCCGATGTGCAATGCAGCAACCACGTTGATATGTTTTTCCATAATCAGTTGATTTAAATTTGAAATAAATTTACGAAAATCGTAAGCAACAAAAGAAGTTACGGGAATAATTTAGACCAACCACAACAATTTTGAGGTAAACGGGTTATTTTTTTAGAGATGTTTTAAATAAAGATGTAATTTTGCAGCCGTTAAAAGGAGGAAGAAAATGGAAGTTTTAAAAATTATTTTACTGGCAATTGCACTGGTTTCTATCGCCATGCTGGCTTTGGCAACACAAATTCTGCTAAAAAAAGGTGGAAAATTCCCCAACACCCATGTTGGCGGAAACAAACATTTAAAAAGGCAGGGTATCGCCTGTGCCCAAACCCAGGACAAAATTGAACGGGCAAAAGTAAACCGGCAGATTGACTTAAAAAATGTAAAAATTGCGAACATCAGCAAATAGAAAACCGGAGCCGGAAAAAGTTCCGGTTTTTTATTGTACCAAATGCTCTTTAAAATCGTCTGAAAAATAAATTTGTGTTGCGCCCTCTGCGTCAGCATAAATGAAATAAACTTTCAGATCAGGCATCCGGCTGGCAATATCAATCGATTTTTCCAGCCCCAATACCATAAACGCCGTAGCAAAAGCATCAGCATCCATACAGTTATCGGCTAAAACAGTTGTGCTCAACAAACTGTGCTGCACCGGATAACCTGTTTTCGGATCGATGGTGTGCGCAAATTTCTGACCGTCTTCCACATAGAAATTGCGGTAATTTCCCGATGTTGCCAGCGCATTTTCAGGAAGATGTACTTTTGCCTGCAAGTCGTTACTGGCAAAAAACGCTGTTTCATCAGGTTTGCTGATGCCGATTGTCCAAACCCGTCCCTTCTCATTTTTCCCTTTGGCAACCACTTCGCCTCCAATTTCAACCATAAAGTTCTCACAGCCTTTTTCTTTCAGAAAATCGCCCAGCAAATCGCAGGTATAACCTTTGGCAATAGCACTCATATCCAGTTTCATGTTTGGATTTTCCTTTACAATCCGACCACCACGCAGTTCAACCTTCTGATAACCTGTAATATTTTTCAGGCTGTCAACTACCTCCTGATTCATTTTTCTTTTCTCTTCGGGGCCAAAACCCCAGGCATTTACCATGGGACCAGCGGTGATGTCAAAAGCTCCTTCGGTTAAATCAGAAATTTCCATGGCGCGGTTAAAACAGGCAACAAAAAGTTCATCCAAAACAACCGGTTTGTTATTGTTTACCTTCGAAATAACAGACATGGAATCGAACGTTGAAAATATGGCATTGTACCGGTCAAGATTCTGCTTAATCTCTTCGTGAAAATCTTTCCCTTTCGGACTTTCATAAACAATGTGGTAATCGGTACCGTAAATATATCCCTGATTGTAGTAATACTGAGCCGGCTGGCTGCACGAAAACAGAACAAGAGAAATAAAGCTAAACAGTAAAAACCGGAGTTTCATTTTCTGGAATTTTAATTCGGGGCAAAATTAGACAAATGAATGCAGAAAACCTTGTTCATGTATAATGCCTGTTCGACAAATTTCAACGGTTTGTTTTCGAATTTAATTGCCTGTACCCAACCAGCTGATCGTAACGACCGGCAATTTCGCGGAAATAGACAAAAATCTGATAATCGTTCTCTGTTTGCCAGAAGCTGCCTTCCAGGTTCTTATGGTCGGCCACAGCAGAACCCTGAGGTACATACACATACATATAATTGTAGTATCCCTGCTTCAGTAACAAAGTCAGTTCGTATGCACTGGTGTCAAAATTCCAGGTCATTTCGTTTGTTTTATTGGCGTTCCAGTAATTCAATGCTCCAAAAACATTTACGGTACCGCCGAGCAAAACAGATTCCAAAGGCAGCGAAAAGTGAACAAAAGTGTAATCGCACTCCGTGTCGAAGTCATCCACCTCCTGGTCCTGACTTTCAACAACAAAATTGCCATTCATTTCAGTATATTCAAAAAATCGTTTGTTTGTTCTGATTTCGTCGGACATCAGTGTTTTATGGAAATAGGGCCGGTGGTAATCTGTTGCAAGAACATTTTCGCCGTTAACGCGGTTTGTGCGGTTATCGAAATAGCGGAATTCGTTGCCTGCCACAAATACATTTTCACGGTTGTAATCGTATATTAAAGCCCTGTTGCGAATAAAAATCGGTTTTAAATCGCGAATGGCATTGTCCCAACGGTTGTTCTGCATAATAACCACTTTTACTTCCTGCTGCGGATTTTCTATGGGCAGGTTCTCATGAAAAATGGTGAAATCCACCTCGTGATTCTCACCTTTAAATGCATCAAGGGTTGCCCTTCGTACTGTTCCTTCAACGTCAACCCTGGGTTCAACCACATAAAACCGTTTGCTCAGAATAATGTCTTCCTTGTTGCCATTTTCATAAACCACCAGAGCATAATTTCCCGAAAGTTTGAATTGCATATTGTCGTTCGGCAGGTAAAGTCTGTAATTGATGTAATCAAAACTGGTGTTAAACGAACGGGCAAAATCATCCAGCGGATTTTCGGGAAAACCATCGATGTAATCACTTTGCGGTATAAAACTTTCATTCCAGTCGGCATCGCAATGAATTACCGTGTAATAATAATCTTTCACCTCGCCCGAAAGATCGTCGAACTTAAAAACCAACTGTGTTTCCTCGCCCATTTCCCATATGGGATTCGACAATTCAAATCCTTCGCGGTACATTTGAACTGTTTTTATCTCTTCCTTGTAAACAGCATTCTCATAGTAGAAATTCCCCTCCTGAGCCAGCAGGGAGCCACACCATAAAAGCGCAACAAAAAACGGAAATCCGGAAAATCTTATCATTACAAATCTGTTTTTATGAAACTCAACGTAGTCCTTTTCGTTTCCACAAAGTTATTTTTTTCGGCTGAACTGCAACTGCAAAATTCGCACCGGTTTTTTATCACCTGTCTTTCAAACATTCGCAAACACTGGTTTCCTGTTCTGAATTCACGTTTATTTAACTGTTTGTCCAAAATCAACAACCACCCGGCATTGACATATGTCACAACACATATTGACTTATTTGCATAGTTTGAACCATTGATTTTTCAGCAATTAACGTTGGTAAAAGTGAATTTATTATTTACTTTTGCCAACCTGAAAAACAATACTATTCTTGATAAAAATGTCAGAAGTTATTAAGTTAAGGAAAGGGCTGGACATAAGACTAAAAGGAAGTGCTGAAACAGTGCTCGAAACGCTTCCGGTTCCTTCCGCAGTAGCATTGAAACCCACTGATTTTCCCGGGCTCACACCAAAAATGAGCGTAAAACCAGGCGAAGTAGTGAAGGCCGGAGATGCTTTATTCTACGATAAATATCATCCTGAAGTGGTTTTTACTGCACCTTTTGGAGGCACTGTTGCTTCGGTTAACAGGGGCGAACGCAGGAAAATACTTGAAGTGGTTATTGAAACCGACGCAAAAGCAGGTTTTTCTGAATTCAAAAAAGCCGTTCCGGGTTCCCTTTCTTCAGAAGAAGTAAAAGAACAATTGCTCAAAAGTGGGCTATGGCCGTTTATCAAACGCCGCCCATACGGCACTTTAGCTTCCCCGCAGGAAAAACCCAAAGCAGTTTTTGTTTCCAC
The DNA here is from genome assembly GCA_964500105.1 of uncultured Mariniphaga sp. Taxonomy (GTDB): domain Bacteria; phylum Bacteroidota; class Bacteroidia; order Bacteroidales; family Prolixibacteraceae; genus Mariniphaga. The sequence continues at coordinate 6,338 of CAZCPH010000087.1, forward strand.
TTTCGATACATCCCCGCTTGCTCCCGACTACAATTTTATTATGGAAGGGCAACTGGGAACGTTTCAGACAGGTATCGACGCGCTTGGCAAACTTGCCGACGGAAAAGTTTTTCTGGGAGTTTCTGAAAAATCTGTTTTTACCAACATCAAAAATGCTGAAATAAAACAGTTTTCGGGACAGCACCCTGCAGGTAATGTTGGCGTTCAGATCCATCACATCTCACCAATCAATAAAGGTGAAGTAGTCTGGACCGTAAATCCGCAGGATGTGTTGTTTATCGGACGATTATTTGAAACCGGAAAGGTAGATTTCACCAAAATATTTGCTCTGGCAGGTTCGGAAGTGGAAAAACCCAAATACATTCAAACCATTTTGGGAGCTCCTGTTGCAACGTTAACCACCGGAAGACTAAAAAATTCGGGATACAAACAGCGTATCATTAGCGGCAATGTGTTAACCGGCACCAAGGTTAAGCCACAGCATTATCTTGGATTCTACGATTCACTGGTTACGGTTATCCCCGAGGGTGACGAATATGAACTCTTTGGTTGGGCTACTCCCGGAATGGATAAGTTCAGCGCATCAAAAACCTTTTTATCCGGACTTTTCCCAAAAAGCGAATACGAGATGAATGCCAACCTGCACGGTGGCGAAAGGGCTTTTGTTTTGTCGGGACAATATGAAAAGGTTGTTCCCATGGATATTCTTCCGGTATTTTTACTGAAAGCCTGCCTGGCTGACGACATTGATAAAATGGAACAACTGGGAATTTATGAAGTTGTGGAAGAAGATTTTGCTTTGTGTGAATATGTTTGTACTTCAAAAATTAAGGTACAGGACATTTTGCGCAGAGGAATAAACACCATGATAAAAGAACTGGGTTAATTAAATTGAAGGATATTATAAATCAGTCTGATTGAGATGAAATTCTTAAAAAACTTTTTCGAAAAAACAGAGCCTTACGTACAGAAAGGAGCAAAATACCACTGGCTTCATTCGGTACACGATGGCTTCTTCACTTTTTTGTTTGTGCCAAAACACACAGCAAAAACCGGTACACATGTACACGATTACATCGACCTGAAGCGCACTATGTCCATTGTGGTTCTGGCACTTATTCCTTCATTGCTGCTCGGAATGTACAATGTTGGCTTACAGCACTATATTGCAATTGGAGAAGCCGCTGCAACTGGCTTTTTTGATATGTTCCTTTACGGTCTGATCAAAGTTCTGCCTGTTGTTATCGTTTCCTATGTGGTTGGGTTGGGAATTGAGTTTGCCTTTGCACAAATGCGGGGGCACGAAATCAACGAAGGATTCCTGGTTTCGGGGATGCTCATTCCGTTGATTATGCCCGTTGAAACGCCACTTTGGATGGTAGCTTTAGCCACAGCTTTTGCCGTTATTTTTGGGAAGGAAGTTTTTGGTGGTACCGGAATGAACATCTGGAACCCCGCCCTGGTGGCCCGTGCATTCCTGTTTTTTGCCTATCCGGCCCAAATGTCAGGAAACTCTGTATGGATAGCACTGGGTAAAAACGACACGCCAATTGACGGGTTCACCGGAGCAACTCCCATGGCCGATGCAGCTGCCGGAAACATCAACTTCAGTGTTGCCGACGCCTTTTTCGGATTTATTCCCGGATCAATAGGAGAAACAAGCACCCTGGCTATTTTGATTGGTGCCGTAATTTTAATTGTTACCGGAATTGGAAACTGGAAAATTATGGTTTCAACGGTTGCCGGTGGCGTGGTAATGGGAATTATTCTCAACATTTTTGCCGTCAATCCATATATGGAACTTCCGTTCTGGCAACACCTAATTTTAGGTGGCTTCGCTTTTGGCGCAGTATTTATGGCAACAGACCCGGTTTCGGCGGCACAAACTGATAAAGGAAAATGGATTTACGGATTCCTCATCGGAATTCTGGCCATTCTAATCCGAGTAGTGAACCCGGCCTATCCCGAAGGGATGATGCTGGCAATATTGCTGATGAACACATTTGCACCTCTTATCGACCATTACGTGGTTCAGGGGCACATTAAACGCCGGTTGAAAAGGGCAAAAATTACTGCATAAACAAAAAAATTGAAATTATGGACAGGAACAGTAATACATATACGTTTATTTATGCTGCGGTAATGGTAATTCTTGTTGCCGCCGTACTTGCCTCTGCTGCCATGGCGCTTCGTCCCCGGCAGGATAAAAACGTTGAAATTGAAAAGAAGCAAAATATTCTGGCTTCGGTAAATATCGAAAGTACATTCGAAACCGCAGACAAAATTTACGCCGAACAAATTAAAAACCAGTATGTGGTGAACTCGAAAGGTGAAATTGTTGAAGGTGAAAACGCTTTTGACATTGACCTGAAAAGAGAAAAAGCAAAATCGGTTGAAGAGCGCTTGCTTCCGGTTTTTGAATGTCAGACCGAAAACGGGTTGAAATATATTTTTCCCATGCGTGGAGCTGGTCTTTGGGGGCCAATCTGGGGTTTCGTATCTCTGAATGACGATATGAATACAATTTATGGCGCCAATTTCGACCATCAGAGCGAAACTCCCGGTCTGGGTGCAGAAATTTCCACCGGCTGGTTTCAGGAAGAATTTAAAGGAAAACAAATTTTCGACCAATCTGGGAACCTGATTTCCATTACCGTCACCAAAGTTGGGCAAGAAGCTGCTGAAAATCACAGTGTTGACGGAATTTCAGGCGGAACCATTACCAGTAAAGGTCTTGAACAAATGATACTGGAAGACTTTACCAGTTACGAAGAATTCTTAATGAAGAAAAAATTATAAACGATGAGCGAACCACTGTTTTCAAAGAAAAATTTAAAGCTGTTGTCTGACCCGCTCAACGACAGCAACCCCATCACCGTTCAGGTTTTGGGAATTTGTTCGGCCCTTGCAGTAACAGCACAGCTTAAACCTTCGCTGGTTATGGCTGTTTCGGTAATGGCCGTTATGGGATTTTCCAATGTAATTATTTCGCTTCTGCGAAATACCATCCCCAACCGTATCCGAATTATTGTACAGCTTGTGGTTATCGCCTCGCTGGTAATTCTGGTCGATCAGGTATTGAAAGCCTACGTTTACGATGTAAGTAAGCAACTTTCGGTATTTGTGGGATTAATAATTACCAACTGTATTATTATGGGCCGGCTCGAAGCGTTTGCATTGGGCAACCGTCCGTGGCCGTCGTTTCTCGATGGAATTGGCAACGCAGCCGGCTATGGTGTAATTCTGATTATCGTAGGATTTGCACGCGAATTGTTTGGTTCGGGTACGATCTTCGGCTTACAGATCATTCCCGACAGCTGGTACATCGCCAACGGAGGTTTCTACGAAAACAACGGAATGATGATTTTGCCACCCATGGCACTCATTACCGTTGGAATAATCATTTGGGTTCAACGTAGTCGCAACCGTAAGTTAATTGAAGATTAACCGCCTAAAATAAATTAGTTATGGAAAACCTGATTAATATATTCATCAAGTCCATTTTTATAGAGAACATGGTTTTTGCCTACTTTCTGGGCATGTGTTCTTACCTGGCCGTTTCCAAAACGGTAAAAACTGCTACCGGACTGGGTATTGCCGTTATTTTTGTACTTGCTATCACCGTTCCGGTTGATTATTTACTGGAAAACTACGTGCTTAAAGAAGGTGCTCTCACATGGCTTAGCCCAACTTTTGCCAGTGTTGACCTCAGCTTCCTCTCGTTCATCATGTTTATAGCAGTAATTGCGTCCATGGTGCAGCTGGTGGAAATGATTGTGGAAAAATTTGCTCCGGTGCTGTACACGCAACTGGGTATTTTTCTTCCGCTTATTGCGGTAAACTGTGCAATTTTAGGGGGCTCGCTGTTTATGCAGCAAAAGGCTTTCTTAAATATTGGCGAAGCCACAGTTTACGGACTTGGTTCGGGTGTTGGCTGGTTTTTGGCCATTGTGGGCATCGCAGCCATCCGCGAAAAAATTCAATACTCAAATGTACCTGCTCCGTTACGCGGGCTGGGCATCACGTTTATTGTAACAGGCCTGATGGGTTTGGCATTTATGGGTTTCATGGGAATTAAATTGTAAAATAAAAATACATTTTC
>CAZCPH010000088.1:0-10363 GCA_964500105.1 uncultured Mariniphaga sp.
ATGCACCGTTTTAACCATATCTGTGGGATCCAAACCGGCCAACCGTACCAGGTTTTCTTTAACCCGTTCTACTCCAAACTGATTTTTCGCCTCATTAAACAATTCTGTCACTCCGTCAGTATAAAGCACAATGGTATCGCCTTTTCCAATTATAATATTCGAATCTTTATACTCTTTTTCAGCATACAGGCCAAGCGGAAGTCCATGGGTTTCTTTAAGCTCGCTGATACTACCATTTGATTTCAATACAAAGGGAAAGTCGTGTGCCGCGTTACAGTAATTCAACACACCGGTTTTCAGGTTTAAAACTCCCAGAAAAAGAGTAAGGAAATACTGGTGTTTGTTGCTGGTACTTAATTCGGTGTTGGCATCAATTACAATATCTTTCGCTTTCTTTCCCGCTATTGCCTTATTCCTGATTATAGTTTGAGCAACACTCATGAAAATACCAGCGGGGATTCCTTTTCCCGAAACATCACCAATCGTAAATGCCAGATTATCTTCGTCGATGAAAAAGTAATCGAATAAGTCGCCGCTAACCACCCTTGCAGGCTCATAAATAGCATAAAGGTCAATATCTTTTCTGTTGGGAAATGCCGGAAAACTTTTCTTAATCAGACTCTGTTGAATTTCAGATGCCTGCTGTAAATCTTGTTTGTGACGTAAGCTTTTCAGCTCTTCCTGTTCACTTGCAATACGATATTGGTCAAACCACTCTTTGAGAAACTCCAGCGTATCGGAAACTCTTTGCACTTCATTCAGCGTACTCCCGTTTTTCTCTTCCGTTCCACTGAGTGCGGATAATCTGGAGGTTACATCGCTTAGTGGATCAACAAGTTTCTTGGTTATGTATTTAATGATTAAAAAAATCAATATTATGCCGACGAGCGCAAAAATGATCAAACGAACTGTTTCCCAATACAATTGAAAGAACAACTCTTTGTAGGGCGTAATAAAAAGTAAAAACCACCGGTTTTCATTGATTGGCGTGTAATACACCCAACTTTTTTCATAATTGATGATATCGGGATATACAACAGCCCAGCCGGTTTTTCCGTTTAACAAAATGTCTTTCAGGTCGATTTTTCCGGAATTAAGTGATTTGGAAGGAAGCGAATAGACATTCCGTCGTAAAATATTGCTGTCGTTTGGGTGTGTAATATAATCACCTTCCCGGGTTATCAAAAAAGTGTAACCCCGCTCTCCAACATCAATTTGGTTTATGGCATCGTTCAATTCCATTAAAGATAACTCTGCAATAATTTGTCCGGCAAAGTTTTCCCCGCCATTTTCCGTTTTGTAATACAGCGGGGTGTGGTATGCAACAACTACATTTCCTTTTTCGGGACAACGGTACGGTTCGGTCCAGCCTGAGGTGGTCAGGTTTTTAATCTTTGCGAAAAGTTCCATTTCTTTGTGGCAGACAAAAACCGGTTCTTTGCTCTGCTTATAATGCAATGCGTCTCCGTTGCTGAAAGCGTAAAAATAATTGTTCTCGAATGGTACCACCGAATCAACATTGGCATAAACAGCATTGATAAACGGATATTTCACGAGAATTCTTTCCAGCAATAACTGAATATCCCCTTTCGATTGAAAATAAAAAAACTGTTCTGAAATATTTGACGCAATTTCGCTGGTTGTCACTATTTTATTATTAACCAGCGCATTTACCTCCATACTTTTACCGATTGCCTTGTTGAGGGTGTTCTCGCGGTACAACTTCAGGTTAAACAAATAATTTGCTGAAATAAACGCTACAAAAACGCTTATTACAGCCAGGGAAATATAAAGTGTTAACCGATAACCTATGGATTTATTGAACATTCCCTCGCTTTTTGATAAAACACAATTTAAGGATTATTTTTCAAAATAAAAGTTATTCTGCAAATTTTAACCAGCTGCGCGTTCCCTCAAAACGGCAGGTAAATGTGGCAAGTACCACAGCGTTCTGCAAAGCGTGCCTGAAATCATAATCTTCTTTTAAAAACCAGAAGCAAAAAGCACCGTGCAAAAAGTCTCCTGCCCCCAGCTTATCAGCCACTTTCACCTGTTTAACCGGTAGTTCTCCCCTGCCCTTTTCATCCTGGAAAAGAAGACTTTCACTGCCTCTTGAAACAGCAGAGTATTTGACGCCTTTTTGTTTCAGATATTCAAAAATGTCATCTGCACTTGCGCACCCGGGAGGATGAAAATCGGCTGAGCAAATCGCAACATCAGCAAAATTCAGCAACTCTTCATACTGTGGTTTCCAGCTTCCGCAATCCAAAACTACCGGGATATTATTTTGCCGGGCATACCTAACACATTCCAGCGCAAATTCGGGGTAAAAACCATCGAGCAGAACAGTAATCAGTCAGAAAACTTGATCTTCTTGAAATAAATTACCGGCAGTTCTTTTATGTTCAGGTTTTCGTGCAGAAACCAGGTGGTGAGCATCCGTTCGGCAATGAAACCCATCACCCGTTGCTGGTAACCTTTGTAATCGTCAACAGAAATTGCATGCTCGATTTCAAACAACACCGAAAACCACCACTCCATAAACCTGTCATAATGTTTGGCCGGAAGTACAAACATATTATTGGCATAGAGTCCCCTGCCCTTTAACATCCTGTTGTATGCATCCAGATAGTCGGGGTGATTTTTACTCAGCACCTGTGAAATAATTCCCAAATCTGTGAAATTATGATATCGCCTGTAATGCTCTTCAACTGTGTACCTGAGTTTTCTTTTTTGAGGAAGAATGCCGTCATAATTCTGAAGAATTTGAATAATTTCATTTTTCCCCAAAATTTTATTTCTGAACCTCCTAATGTTATTTGTATATATAAGTCCATATCTTTTCTTCCATAAACCGGCTAGATAATAAAAACTGCGTTTAAGCCTGTAATCAACAGGTTCTGTATCACTTGCATTGAAATATCGTCTGTAATGACAGCAACCTGTAATGTCCTGATTTGTATTCTTCCATACCCAGTAAATGCCGGTCAGTTCACTGTAGTATCTGTTTTTTTCCGAAATCGAAATTCCGGTATCATCACCTTCCATGTCAGACTGTGGAGGATTCAGGGCATTGCCAACCATTACCGGTTTGTACAGCTCGTTCTCAACAGGAATTGCTGTTGGTTTATAATAAAAACTGTAAATTCGAATGCTTTTCTTCCCTTCCATTGAGTATTATTAATATTTAACCAGGTACATCTTCTGCAGAGCATCTTCTCTTGTTTTTGGATTTATGAAACGTGCAGATCTGCTCAGGTCAAGATGCCGGTACTCAAGTATGGTATCGGGTGTTGCTGAAAATGTATTCAGCTCTTCCATACCTTCACTGTTGGTAAATATCCAATGTCCCTCCTGCCCTGCTGCTTCCCTGGCTTCCTCTTGCTCATATAACTGTATAGCTTCTACTTCACTGTAAAAGAATATTTCATACTGACCGTGCCGGTAATCGTAAAGGATATCACCGGGACCAGCATTTTCATTTACGTACTTTGCAGCATCGGAAGTTACCTGAAAACCAAACACGTATGGATAGATGTGTGTTGTCAGCAAAAACATCAGCACCAGCGAAATGATCACCGAAGGCCCCGTAAGCCTGAGCAGCTTATCGGTCCGTTTCGAAAATAAATACCAGGTAGAAACAATCCCGGCTGCGGGTATCGTCCAAAACCACACTTCAGGTGCAGGAAACAAATAAAATGTAAACACAAAAAGGGCAATCCAGGCCAGAACGACAACAACGGCCTGTGCATTATAAAAAATGTGGTATTGTTTGCCTGCTTTCTCTGTAACACTTATAATCCACTTTGAAAGCAGAACAGCCATCAGTGGTACAATTGAAAACACATAATTGGGAAGTTGACTGCTGGCCGAATTCAGGATGATGTAATACACCCAGATGCCTGTCAGAGTGAAATATTCGGCCGACTTAAATCTGTTTTTTATAAGCCACCTGAATTCAAGAAAGGCTGCAATAAAAAACAGGATGCTCCAGGGAAACAGTTGATACAACAGGTTATGTACATAATAAATAGGATCATTTACTGCCTGCACATAAGAGCCTGTAATCCTGCCCACCATATTGTCCCAGAAGAAGAACCTCAGTCCTTCCCATCCAAACTGATTCATGAGGCCTATAATGGCCGGACTGGCAACAACCATGGCAATTAAAATCCCAACGTACCAACGGTAGTCAAGAAACCTTTTAAAATCTTTTGTCAACAACAGGTGCCCCACAACAGCAAAAGCAGGTATGGCTGCCCCTACCGGTCCTTTACTCAACATTGCCAGGCCAATGGCAATAAAGCCTGTAATCCAGAACTTGTTCCTGCCGGTCTTTATAAACTCAAACAGCTGCCATAAAGCCAGGGTAACAAATGCCTGCAGAGGTGTATCGGTATGAATGTCCATGCTGTAAAGCAAGTAAATAACCGACGTTAAAAGAATCACAGCCGTAAGAATGCCGGTCTTCCTGTTATAAAGGCTTTCTCCAAGTCGGAATGCCCAGTAGATGCCAGCAAATATAAGGAGCAGCACCGGCAGTTTGAACCAGAAATTCGTCACACTCCCTACTGAAAACCCGAAGGCTCCCAGCCAGAACAAAAGCGGGGGCTTTTGGTCATATGGCTCTCCATGGATGGTCAGGTTTATGAGGTTGCCATTCTCAAAAACTTCCTTCGAAATGGTTGCATATAAACCTGCATCACGGGTTACATCAATAAACAATCCTGCCACATAGGATGAAAGCCCAACTATTGTAAACAGGATTGCAATAAGTAAAATTATTTTATTTCTCTGCATTACTACGGGCAACTCCTTTCATAAATCAGGTATTCATAGCACCGCAAACCTGAATGACTTGTCCGCTCACATACGACGAAAGGTCGGAAGCCAGGAATGTGGCAACTCCGGCAACTTCTTCAGGTGTTCCACCACGTTTCAGCGGAATGGAGGCTTCCCACGCCTTGCGGGCGTCTTCGGGAATTTTTGCCGTCATTTCGGTAATGATAAAACCGGGTGCGATGGCATTGGAACGCACACCACGGGAACCCAGTTCGCGCGCTACCGACTTGGTAAAACCAATGATTCCCGCTTTGGAAGCCGAGTAGTTGGCCTGGCCTGCATTTCCGCTTACACCCACCACCGAACTCATGTTGATGATGGAACCTGACCGCTGTTTCAGCATGGTTTTCTGTGCCGCCTTGGTGAAATTGAAAACCGACTTCAGGTTTACGCTGATTACAGCATCCCACTGTTCTTCGGTCATTCGCATGAGCAAAGTGTCTTTGGTAATTCCGGCATTGTTTACCAGCACATCTATGCGGCCAAAATCTTCCACAATCTGATTTACAACACGTTCAGTATCGTCAAACTTGCTGGCGTCGGAAGCATAACCCTTGGCTTTTACGCCCAGCGCCTGCAATTCGACCTCGGTGGCTTTCATGTTTTCATCTTCAAATAAGTCGGTAAAGGCCACGTTGCAACCTTCCTGTGCATATTTAAGGGCAATAGCTTTTCCAATTCCTCTGGAAGCGCCTGTAACAATGGCTGTTTTTCCTTCAAGTAGTTTCATATAATTCTAAATTTTTGATGCGCAAATATAACAGTTATAATTTTTTGTTGAAAAGCTTTGTCCGTATTCCTTTACAAAACACCTGCAACAGGCGTTCAACTATCAAACTTTTTACGGTTTCGATTTAAAAGTTTATGATTGAAAAGCCTGCTATTTTAAATTTTGAACGAAGAACTCAATCATTTTTTGCTGCCATTCCGGATGGCGCATCACAATATGGTCCATCCCGGGATATTCAATAAACCCGAACTGATTCATGCCTTCGTTTTCCATAGCTTTTACCAGGTTTTGAGATTCGGAAACGGGGACATCGTCGTCTGCAGTTCCGTGAATAATTTGAACAGGCGCCTTTAATTTCGAAACGTTTGAAGTGATTCCGGCAATACTGTATTTTTCCGGACAATCTGCAGGCAGACAGCCCATATAAATTTCAACCGGTACCCTGAAATTAACAGGATCGACAGCCGGTGCACTCAGGTGTCCAGCTTTATAAATATCGGGCCGGTCAATCAGTGCTTTAAGCGCAAAATACCCGCCCCAGCTGTGCCCCATCACACCAATTCTGGAAAAATCCATGTACGGGCGCTTTGCACACAATTGCTCCAAAACCCAGGCGTGCTCGGCAATTTCAACTTGCCCCATTCTGCCGTAAATGTAATCCTGAAATTTTTTCCCTCTGCCCGGTGTTCCGCGGCCGTCAATCATCACCACAACAAATCCTTCATTGGCTAAATCCTGAAGCTGCCACTGCGCCACTTCAAACTGAAAACGCGGAATTACAGTGGTAAATGCTCCACCGTAAATATACTCTACAACCGGATATTTTTCCCCGGAATCAAAACCTTTTGGTTTTAATATGAACGCATCAATTGTGGTGTTTTCATCGGGCAGTTTAACACTTACAACCTCCGGATTGTAGCCGGCATCTTTTGCGAAATTCAAATCCGCTGTCCAATGCGTTTCGATAAAAGTTCCTGAACCGGAATACTTTTCAATCCTTAAATCATAAGGCATGGAAGAAACAAATACCCAAAAATAATCATCGCTTTCTCCCCACATCGCATCAAAAACGTGAGGTTCGTTTACCAATGTTTCAATTTTGTTTTCTTTTAAAGATGACCGGTAAAGCTGTTTCTGATAAGGTTGATTTTTATCCCCTGAGGCTGAAAAATAAACCCACTCCCTTTTTTTATCCACTCTGAAAACATGGTCAACAATGCCGTTTTCGTCAAAATTGGTAAGCGCTCTTTTCAACTCACCTTCTGCCGAATACAAATACAACTGATTAAAACCTGTTCGCTCGCTGTTCCAGATGAATTCATCGTTCAAAAATAAAATCTGATTTTTTTCTTTAAGACTTCTGTCATAACCCTGAAACAATTCCAGACCAATAAGATAGGTGTCTGAATTTTCGGAAAAAATAATCTTGGGTTCGCCGGTGCTTGCATCCACTTTAAGAATATCCACCTGTTTTAAAAATCTATCAGCCTGCAGCATAAACACACTTTCCCCGCTGGTGCTCCATGCAACCGTGTGGATATAGGGGAAAGAGAGGTTGTGCCTGACTTTTGTTTTTTCGCCTGTTTCCATATTCACAATGTAATACTGATGAAGCGGTAACGCCTCACCAGCCCTGGAATATGGCTTTTCTACGATTGTCCCTGATTCAGAAACCAGTTTTATGGTGGGAACATTTTCAACATTTATTTGCTTCACCAGCAGGTGTTTTCCATCGGGCGACCAGATGGCACCTTCAACATCCCACTGCCAGTTTTCATCGGGTAAAATTAGTGTTGACTTTTCATCCGAATCCATTTTCCGGAAGTAAAGTTTTCCATCCGTTGTTCCGGCAAATTTTTGTGAGATTTCTGAGAAAACTTCAAAAACGGGCCTGCTGTGATTGAATAATCCCGGTCGTACCACATTTCCCACAGGGTGTGCCATTTCCCGTTGAATAACTTCTACGGGAATCTGAGGTTCCAGAGTCATTATCTGTTGAATTAATGGCTGTGAAATAGCTGAAAATGAAATCAGAAAGGTAACAAAAGCCAATACGAGTTTTTTCATTTTATGTGGTTTTGAGTATCAACAGTTGGAGATGAAGTTTGGTTGACCGGAAGTTGACTAAAACAGTTCCTTTTCCAGCCGTGATAAGACTTCCGATGCTTTTCCTTTCAGGTGAATGTCGGTGACCGGACCGGTGAACATAGTTTCTTCGGGATTAATTTCAATAATAACAGCGCCGCTTTGTTTGGCAGTTCGCGGTACAAACGACGCAGGTGTCACTTCTCCCGTTGACCCCACAATTATGCAAACATCGGCCTTTTCAGCATCGGCAAAGGAGTTTTCGTAAGCATCGCGCGGAATACCTTCGCCAAAAAAGATAAAATCAGGCTTTAAAATTTCATCGTCTTCGTCGCAGCGCGGTGGTATTTTTTTGAAATCGAATTCTTTCGAACTGAAAATTTTTCCGCATTTCAGGCATTTCAGTCGTTTGGAATTGCCATGAAATTCATGCACAATTGTGCTTCCGGCCTGCTGGTGAAGATTGTCGATATTCTGTGTAACCAGCGATTTCAGCAACCCTTCCTTTTCCATTCGGGCCAGTACTTTGTGTGCCTTGTTAGGTTTGGCATCGGCAAAAAAATCGTAAAAAATTTCGCGGATATAAAACCAGCACTCTTCAGGATTCTCGAGGTAATAACCCAAATCGAGCACTTCAGGATTGTATTTGTTCCACAATCCATGCTCTCCGCGAAAAGGTGGTATTCCACTCTCCACTGAAATTCCCGCACCGGTAAAGGCCATAACAAATTTCGATTCCCGAATAATTTCTGCTGATTCCCTGATTAGTAAATCCATAAAACCTTGTTTTAATGCGGCTAAAACTAATCAAAATAAATGGTATATCTTTGTAAAAAAGTTACGGAATATGCTCGATCAATCCACCATTTGTGCCATTTCAACTTCGCCCGGAAGCGGTGCCATTGCTGTTATCCGGTTATCGGGAAGTGAGGCAATTCCCATCACCGGAAAAATTTTTCGCAGTCCGAACAAAACAAAAAATCTGGAAGACCAACCGGCCAATTCGCTGCATTTCGGGCAGATTGTTTTTAACGATGAAGTGATTGACGAAGTGGTGGTTGCACTGTTTCGGGCGCCCCATTCTTTTACCGGTGAAAATATTGTGGAAATTTCATGTCATGGTTCGGTGTATATTCAACAAAAACTGCTGGAAATTTTGGTTGAAAACGGCGCCCGGCTGGCCCGTCCGGGAGAATTTACCCAGCGCGCATTTTTTAACGGAAAGATGGACTTGTCGCAGGCCGAAGCAGTAGCCGATGTGATTGCCTCGTCGAATGCGGTGGCACACAAACTGGCACTGAACCAGATGCGCGGAGGTTTTTCAAAAGAAATAAACGAACTGCGCGAACAACTGCTGCATTTTACGGCGATGGTGGAGCTGGAGCTCGATTTTGCTGAAGAAGATGTGGAATTTGCCGACCGCACCGAATTGCGAAAACTAGCCGAAAAAGTGGAACAACTGTTGCGAAAACTAAAGAATTCGTTTCAGTTGGGGAATGCCATAAAAAACGGTATTCCTGTGGCCATTGTAGGCGAAACCAATGTGGGAAAATCGACACTGCTCAACGCACTGCTCAACGAAGACAAAGCCATTGTTTCCGATATACACGGAACCACCCGCGATGTAATTGAAGATGTGGTGAACATTCACGGCACTGCTTTCCGGTTTTTCGACACCGCCGGAATCCGCGAAACGGTTGATCACATTGAAAGTCTGGGCATTGAACGCACTTACCACAAACTGACCGAAGCCACGGTGGTTTTGCTGGTGGTTGACACCCAAAACCCCTATCCTGTGGTGAAAGGCCGCATCGACAAAATCCGCAAACGAATGGCCGACGGCCAGCAACTCATTATTGTGGCCAATAAAATTGATGCCGGAAAACCCGAAACCATTGAAGAACTAAAGAAGCTGGAATTACGGGAAAATGAAAAGCGCGTGTTTGTTGTGGCCCGTGAAAAACAGAATCTGGATAAACTCATTGAGCTGATGACCCACGCCGTAAACACCGACGCACTGAACCGCGAAGATGTGATTGTTTCCAACGCCCGGCATTACGAAATCCTTAAAAACGCCCATGCCGCCATCGAACGCGTTCTCACCGGCCTCGACACCGGCATTACCGGCGATTTTCTGGCCCAGGACATCCGCGAGTCTCTGCACTACCTCGGCGAAATCACTGGCGAAATCACCACCCACGAAGTACTTGGGCATATTTTTAAGAATTTCTGTATCGGAAAATAAATACTTTTCTTTTATTTGTTATACCCCTTCATTTACTGCACTTTATACGTTTTTATTTTCCTATTTTTGTTGCCCATTTATTCTTTTTTGCTTATTTTTGTTGTACAGTTGTTGCCCAGAAATCCAAATTTGTTGCCCGGCAACAAGATTGGCGAAATGATGGCAGCTTCTGACAGTAATTGACAGTTACAGTCACTTAATGGCAGAAATAGGCATGAGTAGCACAATTGAAATCCAAAAGATATGCGAGTTTTGCGGCAAAGAATTTACCGCAAAAACTACCGTTACAAGGTTCTGCGGACACACTTGTGCATCACGGGCCTATAAAGTTCGAAAGAAAGAAAACAAGATTGGCCAAGCCATCAAAGAAACAAACCAACAAAAACTGCTATCCCTTTCCGAGCTGAACATCGAAGCCATTAAGCAAAAAGACTTCCTCTCCATTAAAGAAGCTCATACCC
>CAZCPH010000089.1:0-1237 GCA_964500105.1 uncultured Mariniphaga sp.
CGCCTGGCGACTTCGTCCCAGTTGATGAGATTCCAGAATGCATTTACATAATCCGGACGCCTGTTTTGGTAATTCAGGTAATACGCGTGTTCCCACACATCAACACCAAGAATTGGCGTGCCCTGAACTTCTGCAACATCCATCAGCGGATTATCCTGATTGGGCGTGGACGAAACCACCAGTTTATTGTTTTGAAGAACCAACCATGCCCAACCTGATCCAAACCGCGTTACCGCAGCCTGAACAAATGCCTCACGGAAATTTTCTACTGAATCAAATGATTCTTTTATTGCATCAAGAAGAACTCCTTCGGGGTTCGGTGAACCGCCCGGAGCCATTACTTCCCAATACAAATTATGATTGTAATATCCTCCTCCATTGTTTCTTACAGCTGTGGACTGACCTGAAACTCCTTTCAGAATTTCTTCGATGCTTTTACCTTCAAGCGCACTTCCGGCCACAGCGTTATTCAGGTTATTGGTGTAACCTGCGTGGTGCTTTGTGTGGTGTATTTCCATTGTGCGCGCATCGATGTGCGGTTCCAGTGCTGTGTAATCGTAACTTAATTTTGGTAATTCAAAAGCCATATCTTTTTGTTCTTTTTATAATGTTAATAAAATACTTTTAAGTCTTTATTTGCAAATATAAGGCACGTTTTCTGTCTGTGCAAATAATTTAAGATAAAAACACATCGAAATCCTTTATTGTTCATCGATAATGGTTTTTAATCACGGATTTTTTATTTCTGTTACCTTTGTCGCTACAAAATTTTAACAATGAACCGCGACATACTCCGGCTTGCCATTCCGAATATAATCAGCAACATTACCATACCGCTGCTTGGACTGATTGACCTGGCACTGATGGGGCATTTAAAGTCGGAGGTTTACATTGGCGCCATTGCGCTTGGTGGTGTCATTTTCAATTTTATTTACTGGGGTTTTGGATTTTTGCGCATGAGTACATCGGGATTTGCAGCACAGGCTTTTGGTGAACAAAACAGCCGGGAAACGATAACGGTTCTGGCGCGCGCGTTAGCTGTAGCGGTTTTTGCAGGTCTGATTATTCTGACCCTTCAGCTGCCCATTGCATGGGCTGGATTCAGCCTGATTGGAGGCAGTGAAGAAGTTAAGCTCCTCGCCCGCGAATATTTTCTGATTCGTGTTTGGGCAGCTCCGGCAGCTTTGAGCCAGTTTGTTTTCAGCGGTTGGTTTTTGGGTATGCAAAATGCCCGATA
>CAZCPH010000089.1:1247-3465 GCA_964500105.1 uncultured Mariniphaga sp.
CCATCTCAGCCAATGTTGCCAATATTCTGCTCAGCGTTTTGTTTGTTTTTGGGTTGAACATGAAGTCGGACGGGGTAGCTTTGGGAACAGCTCTGTCGCAATACATTGGGTTAGCTCTTGCTGTTTTCCTTTTTCTGAAAAAATACCGGGGTCTTCTGTCACTGGTGCAAAAAAGCCGGATTTTCAACGTAAAAAAGCTGACTGAATTTTTTCGTGTAAATTCCGACATTTTTATTCGCAGTTTTTGCATCATCCTGGTCTTTACCTTTTTTACTTCCGAATCGGCCAACACCAACGACACTATACTGGCAGTTAATTCATTACTGATTCAACTGTTGCTCTTTTTCTCGTTTTTCATCGACGGTTTTGCCTATGCCGGCGAAGCCCTTGTGGGAAAGTTTTTCGGAGCACGCCAGTCAGCCAAAATGACCAAAGCAGTAAAACTTTTATTTCTGTGGGGTACGGGACTAGCAGTTGGATTCACTTTGGTTTACCTGACAGGAATAAATACCATTTTACGCCTCCTTACATCGCAGCAGGAATTGATTCAACAAGCTCAACCTTACATCATCTGGGTCATTCTTATTCCGCTGGCCAGTTTCAGTTCATTCATCTGGGACGGCATTTACATTGGTGCCACAGCATCAGCAGCCATGCGAAACACCCTGCTTGGCGCCACTTTTCTGGTTTTCGCTCCCGTTTATTTTCTCCTGAACCCTTTCTGGGAAAACCATACATTGTGGTTAGCCATGGTACTATTTATGCTTGCGCGGGGTGGAATTCAAACCTTTTTGTATAAAAGAGCTGTGATTGGCCGGATGAAAACCAGCACATCTGCCTAATTGGCCAGTTTTCGGATTAAACCCAGCAAAGCCAGGAGCACGACAGCTCCAATGACAGCAGTTACCAAAGTACCAATAAACCCGCTGTTTACAAATATTCCCAATTTATGAAGCAACCAGTTGCCAATCCAAGCACCTGCAATTCCTACCACAATATTCAAAAGGCAGCCATAACCCTTTCCGCGAACAATAAGCCCGGCAATTGCTCCGGCAATTAATCCAATCAACAATACATACAACATATTACACTATTTTGAATTCAGTTTCAAAATGTAAAAACAACACAGCAAAAAAAAGAAGTTGCTCAAAAAACGCAACAAATCAGCATGGATGTTTACTGAACAACTTCTTTTCTTATCCAATATTTTTTCACTTTAAACAGCTGTTTGCGATTCCGTTTCCTGTTTGTTCCTGTTTCTGTTTTTCACCCAAAACGACAGAAAAATGAATGCCACCACCAAAATAACCGGAAGCACTGCCATGTTGCGCAAGGTGATCTGCGGACCGGCCGTTTGAATCGATTCTCCCATAATGGGCAGCACCATGGATGTTGCCACAAATCCTGCACCTCCGAGGATTGACATTCCCAGCGCTCCGGTTTTGGGTGCATACTCGGCTGCTGCGCCAATCATGGTAGGCCAGAAATAGCAAACACCCACGGCAAAAACAGCAGCAGAAACCACAGTCATAAAAGCGCCGTTGGTTACACTTAGCAACAATAAACCAGCTACCGAGAAAATGGCTGAACCCAAAAGAACTCCCGGTGGATTCAACCTGTGAATTAACCCACCGGCAAAGAAACGGCCAACAGCCATCAAGCCGGTTACCACTGCCAGAATAATCATCGGATGAACACCTTTGTTATCAAGCAAAGCATTGATCCACTGCGTTGTACCCAACTCGGTTGAAGCGGTGAGCAGCATACATGCAAAAATAAAGGGAAACAACAGGGTAATTTTATTGATTGCCTTTCCTTCAATAACAATCAATACTGCTATTATACCGATGATAATGAGTGGTAACGAATAACTTCTGGTAATTGCATGGGAGATGGACTGAACATTGGCAACCAGAATCATAAAAACCACGGCCAGTGTAATGGTTACCGGAGCTCCGATATTTCGCATCATTTCTTTGTAACTCACTCCCGATGTAACCCGCTCTGTTTCCGGAATTTTCTGTCCTGCAAACATAAATCCATAGATGGCAAGCGGAATAAACAGCAATGCCACCAGCACCTGCCACGACAAATTCAGCTGATCGATAACCAGAGCTGCCAGCAAACTTCCGATAACTATTCCGCCGGGAAACCACACATGGAACCGGTTCAGCATTTTCGACTTTTTGTCGGGAAAAAGAGTTGTAACCAGCGGATT
>CAZCPH010000089.1:3475-10314 GCA_964500105.1 uncultured Mariniphaga sp.
CCAACCCAATAAATACATTGGAAATAAACAGCGACGTGTAATCTTTTGCCATTAAAAGCAGCACAATTCCCACAAGATGCATCCCGAATGCCATCCACACAACTGTTCTGGTTTTAACAATGTCGATAAAATAGCCACCGGCAAACATGGCAACGGCAAACCCCCAAAATGCTGGGGCAAACGCACGGCCAACCTGTTCGGATGACAATCCGTAGTCTGCAGTAAAAACGCCTTCGAGCCTCGCTCTGATGGCAAAAGTAATTGCTGTTACCAATAGTGCCAGACAACTTGCAATAAAGAGTCTTTTTCGATTTAGATTTTCCATAACCTGATTTGATTTTAAATTTGTTTTATTCGAATTTCTCAGCTATAGTTTTCACATGAAACGAAATCAACAGAGGCCGCTATCCAACTGAGGCCAAATATTTAATTGCCTGAATCAGCAACCGCCGGTAATCTTCGGTTTCGTAAGTTCTGGAATCGTGCCCCGGTTGAAGGTAAATAATTCTGGAATTGTTAAACCGGTTTTCCCAACCGATGATTTTCTCGCTTTGCGGGTGGTTGGTGGTTAAAATGGGAATCACATCTTCCGAAACCCTGTAATTTCCATATACCTCATCGAAAAAACGTAAACTTCCAAAACCTTTTGTAACCGGATGCTTTCCTGCAGGTTGAATGTAAACCCAAACATCATGTTCGTAGGTTGACAATTCACTTTCGGGAATACCCTTTCGTTTTTCGGTGTATCTGCCGCCAATCAGCTTTTCGAACTGTGGCCATTCCTGGTAGGAAACAAGCGCATGATGCAAAAACAGCATCGGTTTGCCTTTTTTTGTCAGTTCAATATACGCCTGTTGCTCAAGCAGTGAAATCTCGCGCCACATATCGTAAAACACCAGCACATCATAGTTTTCAGCTTCACCCTGCACCAGTTTCCGGTTTGCCTCCGGCTGCTGAAAATGAGTATATTCAATACCTTCCATGGCATCGAATAGCTGAAAAAACTGAAGAGTATCGTACGAATGTCCGCCGGTTATCAGCATAACGTTAACAGGCTGCGCATTCAGGGTGAAAATAAACAGAGAAGCAAAAATTGCAGTTAAAATCAGTCTCATGGTTATTTCATTAGTAGTTTGAAAAAGTAAAAATATGAATTTAATCGACTTTCAAAACAAAGTTAATGCAAAAACCTGCCGGTTGAACCTGCCAATTCTGAAGTTGTTTTCGGTTTTAGTGGTGAACCAACACCCAAATTCTTTAGTTTCTGAAAAAATTACCATTTTTACCCCATGACCGGAGCAAAAAAAATACAGAAGACTAAACAAAGAACAGCACTGGCAATACTGTTGCTTTTGCTGGTTACAGCCATTTTGGCTGCGTTTGTCGTTCCGGCCCGTTTGAAAAATTATCTTTCTGACTTTACGGATAAAAAATCGGAAGGTGTTTACACACTAAGCATTGGTAAACTGAAATTCCGCCCCTACCCTTTTTCAGTGAAAATTCAGGACATATCGCTTTCTCCCGATAAAGAAATGGCAATCAAATACGAAAACAGTCAGGAGAAAACCTTTTATTCTTTTGCTGCTTCCGACATTGAAATTGAAGGAATTCAACTGTTCTCCCTCATCCGAAACCGCAAGTTTTTCTGCCGGAAAGTCAGGATAGTAAACCCTGCCATTAAACTCGAAGGAGAAAATCTGTTAAAAACCGATTCGGTGAAAATCAATGCAAGTCTGGTGACTGACATCCGGCCGCTTTTTGAAGAAGTGGAAGAAGTCCGGATACAGCGAATAGAAATGGAAGAAGCCAATTTTGGTTTTTACGGCGCTTTGGGGAATACAGACTTTATTTCGCAGGCCGAAAAAGTGTCGGTGGATGTGCTGGGCTTCAAAACCGATTCGAAAATGATTCAACAGCAATCCGGCTTTTTTGAAACCGACGATGTACTTATCCGTATGAACGATTTCAAAAATGACATGGGCGACAGCCTTCATGTTTTAACCATCGATACGCTCCGGTACTCGCTAAAATCGACCGACATCACTGCTTCCGGGTTTCAATTGTTTCCGGTTTCGCGTCAGGCAAACAAAAACCTGTATGAGGTTCAGGTGCCTCTGGTAAATGTGAAAAGTCGCAGCATTGCCCGGTTTGCGCTTGACGATTCGCTCAAAATAAGCTATCTGGAATTTGAAAATCCCAACATCAGATTTTTCAGAAAAGAAAACCAAAGGCAGCTGGAACTGCATGACATTGACGATTTCGACCTGTATTCGCTGGTTCAAAACCATTTCAGAAAACTGGAAGTTGACAGTTTTTTCCTTCACGGTGCAAAACTGGAAATTTTCAACCAGCCCGACACAACCAGTTACCAGCAGCAGTTTCAATCTATCAACATTGTTCTGAACGGTTTTGAGCTCGATTCGGTTTCAGCCCGCAATCCGGAAAAGCTTTTACATGCTGACGATCTGGAAATGAATGTGGCCGGGTACCACCTGAACCTGAACGATAAGCAGCATCATTTCAGAGCAGACTCATTGTATGTTTCAAGTTTTTCGAACCGGATTGGTGCAAAAAAAATTCATCTGCAACCCGTTGAAAAAAGCAGTTTGGCTGGCCGCACCGAGGTAAACGTGGAATGTGAAGCATTAAACATTGACGGAATTGCGTTAAAGGAGCTGTACCGTACCCGCTCCCTGCCCTCGTCTAAAATTGAGGTAATTGAACCCAAAGTGCACCTGCTTTACCACATGGAGAAACAGAAGAAACAAACTCAGCAAGGCCTTTTGTTCGAACTGGTTACCGACTACCTGAAAGGAGTTTACGCTAACGTGGTTTTTATAGAAAAAGGCCGTCTGGATATTGAAAACAGCCTGCACGGAAAAATTCAGGGTTTTTTCGAAACCAGTTTCAATTTCAGCCTTACCGATTTCAGCCTGGATTCGGCAAGTGTTGAGCGAACCGACAAATTCTTTTATGCCACCAATTTCGACCTGCAGTTTTCCGACTACAATATGCGCCTTGTTGACGACCTGCACAAACTTGAAGTGGATAGTCTTTTGATTTCCAGCTTGAATCAACAGGTTGAAATCAATAATCTGCAACTTCATCCGGTGATTGAAGATGCTTCCGAAGAGGATATGAAACGGTTTGAACGATCGGAACTTTTTAAAATTTCTGTACCCAAAATTCGGCTCACCGGCGTAGATTTGCGCAACGCATTTTTCAACAATAAACTGCGTATTTCAAACTTCATGATATCCCAACCGGAAATCTATTTCGAAAATTTTAATTTTCTCAGAGCCGAAAAAAACAAAACTGACCTTTCAGAATTTTACTCATTGATTTTCAACTATATTGAAGATGCAGACATCAACCGGTTTATCGTTTCTGACGGAAATCTGACATGGGTAAATCATACGCGTAACGGAAAAACCACCTCGTTCGACAACGCATTTTCGGCATCGTTGCAAAATTTCAGACTGAATGAAACAGAACGGTCAAAAAACCGGCTTCTGTTTTCCGACGATTTCGAAATTTCAATCCGCGACCAGGAATTTGAACTTTCAGACAGTGTGCATATACTGAAGGGAAGTGAAATCATTCTCTCATCGGCAACATCATCGGTTCGCATAAAAAACGGCCTGCTTTTTCCCCTGGTCACATCAGAGAAGTTTAAAAGCCTGGCGACCACTTTTCAGGTAACCATTCCCGAACTGAACATTAGTGGATTTGATTTTCACGAAGCCTGGTATTCGAAAGAGCCCAAAATTACTTCGCTGGAGCTTGTTTCTCCGCTGTTTCAGATTTATACGCACAAAGGCAAAGCGAAGTCACTCGACCTGAAAAGCTACACATTCCCTATGCCCTCTTTTGTTGAATCACTCAGGCTGAACGAACTGAAAATAACTGATGGAGAAGCGATTACTTACCAAACCACAGACTTAAGCCAAAAACCACAGGCAAATTTCAGGTTTAATCTTCTGATGCCCGGAATTGTAATGGCAAACAACAGCAACAATCAAATCAGTGTGCGAAGTGAGAACATCCAACTTGATCTGATGAAATTCAGCCTGCCGGTTGACGATTCCCATCATTTTTCAATCGGGAACATTGGATTCAACCGTAAACTAAAATCTCTGACATTTAACAACCTGAAAATAGAACCAACTACTCAAAGGCAAAACCAAAACCGGTTTAAAATTGAAGCGCCGGAAATTCTTTTATCGGGATTTGACCTGGAAACCGCTGTAAACAACAACAATTTTGAATTTGAAAGCATAGAAATCAATAAACCGGAAATTTCGATCGACATCAAAAATGCAATCAAAGATGACACCCTGGAGTTTCTGCAAACACTTGACCTGTACCCCTATGTGGAAAACCTGGTCAATCAGATTAAGGTGGAGACCCTGAACCTCAACAAAGCCTACCTTCATTTCAACTGGCTGGAAAAACAACTTTTCCGCAATGAGCTGAACATTTCGTTTAAAAATATTCTTTTGGGTGAAAACCAACCACCATCCAATCTCCTGAATTCTAGCGAGTTTAGCATTTCAACCTCAAACCTGGTAAAAACCGGAAAAAACAGCATGTATGAATTTTCTGCCGATTCACTCATCTATAATTCGGCCAGGCATAATGTATTGCTGAAAAACATTCGGGTAAATCCCTTACAGGAAAAAGAAGCTTTTCCACAAAAAACAGGCTTTCAGACCGATGTTGCCAGTGCCACAATCAGTTTTATTGAACTCGGGCAGATTAATGAAAAGCGCTGGCTCCGGGAAAATATTCTGGATGCACAAAAATTGAAAATTGGTTCATCAACCCTAAACATATTTCGCGACAAACGTTATCCTTTCAATCACAACCAGCGCCCTCCCTGGCCGCAGAAATTAATGAAGGAAATCAGTCAGGATTTTGTTTTTGATTCGGTTCAGCTTATGCCATCATTTGTAAAATACAGTGAATTGCTGAGTATTTCGGATGAGCCTGGTTTTATTTCTTTTGACGATTTGGCTTTTTCAGGCGGAAGATTAACGAACATGGAAGAGGAATTAAGCAAATCAAAAACGTTTGAACTGGATGCCCGGGCGCTGCTTTTGAACGAAGGGCTGCTGAATGTGAAATTCAGTTTCAATTTATCTGATCCCGGTTTTTCCCATTCTGCAAAAGGATTTCTGCAACCATTTCCGCTGAAAAAACTGAACACAATGGTTTCGAAAACGGCGCCGCTCGCCATCGAGGATGGCCAGCTGCAGCGGTTCGAATTCGACATTCATTTCAACGAGAACCAGGCAGATGGCAACCTCTGGTTTGCTTACGACAATTTAAAAATTGCAGTGCTCGACTATAGTGGAGATGAAATTCAAAAGGCAAAGTTTGCTTCGTTCATGGCCAACACAATAATCGTTAATTCAAAGAATCCGAAAGGAAATGAACTCAGGCCGGTTCAAATCAGCTATTCGCGCGATGAAGAGCGTTCCATTCTGAATTACTGGTGGAAATCGCTCTATTCGGGTGCAAAAGAAGTTATTGGGTTAAGCCCGTAAAACTAATTTTTCTCAGATCAAAACCGGCTTGCATATTTTTCGTATTTTTGAAAAAAAAATGTATGCAAACTCAACTTAAAAATCACCTCGGCAGAATTCTGATTCTGCTTGTACTTTTCAGCTTTTCGGCCTGCCATAATTTGTTTAACAACGACGATGAAGAACCGGAAACACAGTATCTGGTAAGTTACGATATGGTTCGTACTTTCACACCCCAAATGGTTGAACTAATATTTACCGAGCTGGTGAAGCAGTTTCCCGAAATGGAAGTTGTACAACAAAGGGTAGAACATGGCATACTGGTATATAAAATAACTTACAATACCGAATTTAAAGGAGAAACAACCCTGGCTTCGGGCCTGGTTTGTGTGCCCACCGGCGATGGTTCTTTTCCGATAATCAGTTACCAGAACGGAACCAACACCCTGCACAGTAATGCGCCGTCAGTAAATCCGAACTACGAACTATACGTTTTGCTCGAAACGATAGCATCTACAGGGTTTGTTATTTCACTGCCCGACTATCTGGGTTTCGGCGCTTCTGAAACGATGTTTCATCCATACCTGCATAAGGAATCTACCGTTCAAACTGTTCTTGATATGCTTAGAGCTGTGGAGGAACTTGCCCAGGTCAGAAATTTCGCACTGAACAACGATTTGTACCTGACCGGTTATTCGCAGGGAGGCTGGGCAACCATGCAGGTACAGAAAGCCATTGAAGATGATTTTATGGGTGAATTTAACCTGAAAGCCAGTGCCCCGGGTGCCGGCCCATACGATCTTTCCTTTATTAACGATTATATTTTGAGCCGGGAAACCTACTCCATGCCTTACTATTTTGGATACCTGTACAACAGCCTAATGAACGTCGAAGAAACAGTTCCGGCAATTGCAGAAGTATTTAATGCGCCCTACGACTCGCTGATACCCACCCTTTTCGATGGCAAATTATCGGGCGAAGAAATTAATGCAAAACTCGATACGGTTGTATCCAACCTTTTTACCGAAAATTACCGGTTAAATTATAAAACCGATACGCTGTACAAACCTTTAATGGAAGCACTTAACGCCAACAGCATCGAAGCCTGGAATACAACTGTTCCCACAAAAATTATTCACGGAAAAACAGACACCTGGGTTCCCGCTGCCGTTTCAAAAGCTATTTATGATGATTTTGTTGCAAAAGGTGCCGGAAGCCGTGTGGAGTTGATTGAATTTCCTGAAACAGACCATGTTAGGGGAATTGTTCCTGCCGGACTTTTGTCCATTGGCTGGTTTCTCGAACTGACAA
>CAZCPH010000090.1:0-9948 GCA_964500105.1 uncultured Mariniphaga sp.
AATAATGGGTTACTTCCAGAATTCAAACATTTTCCCGCTTACACCAAAAACCGGATCGTTCTGAGGCAAAGGAACCTTTGAGATGTTTTGCCGCGCCTTTTCCCGTTCCTCTTCTTTCCCGTAATTCATGTCCCAGCTTTGCCGGTCGGGGTAGGCGCCCACCACTGCAAATCCGCCACCTGAATCGATTCGCTTATGGGCAGTACCTGAGGGTAGAACGACCAAATCGCCTTTTTCAATTTTTACAGGATCATTTCCCGGGCCTCCTAACTGAACAACAGCCCAGCCTGAATAAACACCGAGTGCCTCGTGTGCGGTGGAGTGGTAATGCTGAAAGTTATATATGCCATTTCGCCACGACCCTTTCCAGTTATTTCCGGCAAAAACGGCTTCAATTTCTGCTGCAGGATCTGACCCTGAGAAATCGAAAACATTCTTATACAGCAAAACCGGTAAAACCGGATTATTGGGAAAATTTCCGTTTTCGGGGAGCGACAGCGCCATAATTTCTGCCGACGGGTTAATTTGTGCCTGCATAGAAATAAAAATTTGAATGGTAAAAACCAGTAGAATAAACCGTAATTTCATGTTATTTAAACTTAGCCTTTGCCTGTTGACAACAAGTTACCAATACATTTTGTTATTTTTGGCGCCTGAAAGTTACCGAATTTTCAACTTATCAATACTTGATAATGAATTTAAAAAATTTGAATCCGAATTGTTAATCAAAAAAAATTTCAGTGATGCGAAGAAAATATGATTTGGAAGAGAGGTTAATTGATTTTGTTCTCAAAATTGACGAATTAATTGAGCAACTTCCAAATTCGAGACTAGCCAATCACATAGCAGCCCAAATGGTAAGAAGTGGTTCATCTCCAGCACTCAACTATGGGGAAGTACAATCAGCCGAATCACAAAAAGATTTTATACATAAAATACAGGTTGTGATAAAAGAATTGAGAGAAACGAGAATTTGTCTGAAAATTATTATCAGAAAACCATTGCTTAAAAATCAAATCGTTGCTCCGGTGTTGGCAGAAAATGAAGAATTAATAGCCATATTTGCCAAAAGTGTGAAAACCGCAAAATGAAAATTATAAAAATGAAAAATTTTTAAGTTGATTATCCGATATTGAATATTCATTATTGGCTATTCTTAAAATTGTTATAAATGTCCAATACCCAATATTCAATGCTAAATATTCAATTTATGGTAAAAAATATCCAACAATAATTATGAACAGAAGTACAAAAGACCATTTTTTATTGGTTCTCAAAGGAATGGGAATGGGAGCAGCAGATGTTGTCCCTGGTGTTTCGGGCGGCACAATTGCTTTTATTACAGGAATTTACGAAGAGCTGATAGATTCCATTAAGTCGATCAATCTTCAAGCACTGAAGCTTTTCTTCTCGTTCAGACTGGCGGCATTCTGGAAGACCATTAACGGGAACTTTCTGATTAGTGTCCTGCTTGGTATTGCCATCAGTATTTTTTCGCTGGCCAAAGGACTTGAATACCTGCTTCACCATTATCCTATCCTGGTTTGGGCCTTCTTTTTCGGCCTTATTGTTGCCTCGGCAATCTACGTGGCACGAACCATAAAAAAATGGAATGCCGGAGCTGTAGTTGCAGGCATTGCCGGAATTGTAATTGCTTATTTCATTACGGTAATTTCTCCGGCCGAAGCCAACACCACCTGGCTGTTTATTTTCATTTCAGGGGCCATCGCCATTTGTGCCATGATTTTGCCTGGTATATCAGGAAGTTTTATACTGGTGCTGCTGGGTATGTACAAATTCATCCTTTCTGCAGTAGGTGATTTGAACATCCCGGTTATTCTGGTTTTTTTGGTCGGCGCTGCCATCGGCATCATTGCTTTCTCGAACCTCTTGTCGTGGTTGCTGAAAAATTACCACAACCTTACCATCGCCCTTTTATCGGGGTTTATGGTGGGTTCGCTGAACAAGGTGTGGCCGTGGAAAGAAGTTACGGAAACATTTATCGACCGGCATGGTGAAGTAAAGCCTCTGGCCGAAAGAAATATTCTACCCGGAACTTACGAACAACTCACCGGCCACGAATCGTGGCTTTTGGGTGCACTGCTTTTGGCAGTTGCAGGCTTTGCCATTATTTTTGTGGTTGAAGGATTAACAAAACTGAAAAAATGAAAAAATACGGTTTGATTGGATTTCCGCTTACGCACTCCTTTTCGAAACGTTTTTTTACCGAAAAATTTGAAAAGGAAAATAGTGATGCTTCGTATGAAAATTTTGAAATAGAAGATATCTCCTGGTTCCCGGAGGTTGTTCGCAACAATCCTGAACTGATTGGTCTGAATGTGACCATTCCCCACAAACAGGCTGTAATTCCTTTTCTGAACGAACTGGACGAAGCGGCTGAAAAGGTGGGTGCGGTGAATACCGTAAAAATCTCCCGCAAAGGAGAACATATTCATTTAAAAGGATTTAACACCGATACCTGGGGATTTGAAACAACGTTAAAACCACTTCTGAAAAATCACCACACAAAAGCTTTAATTCTGGGAACCGGTGGCGCTTCCAAAGCCATCAAATATGTGCTGAACAAACTGGGGATTGATTTTATTTCGGCATCCATTGAAGAACTGCATGAAAACGAAATCCGTTACGAAGATATCGACGAAAAAATACTGGATGAACGCCTGCTTATAATCAACGCCACACCACTGGGAACCTACCCAAAAGTGGATACTTTTCCTTCAGTTCCTTACCATTTTTTATCGAAAAAACATTTGCTTTTCGACCTGGTTTACAATCCGGAAGAAACACAGTTTATGAAAAAAGGGAAAGAGAAAGGTGCCACAGTAAAAAATGGCTATGAAATGTTGGTGCAACAAGCTTTAAAATCGTATGAAATCTGGAATAAATAACAACATGAGCGAGAAGAAAAAAATATTGTTCGTTTGCATGGGAAATATATGCCGATCTCCCAGCGCAGAGGCGGTCTTTACAGGAATGGCCCTGAAAGAAGGCCTGATTGGCAAATTTGAAATTGACTCTGCCGGAACCGGAGGATGGCATGCCGGGGAACCCGCCGACAAACGTATGCAAAAACATGCGCAAAAACGGGGCTACAATCTCACCAGTATTGCCCGCAAGTTCAACCCGGATGTGGATTTCGACCGATTCGATATGATTGTTGCCATGGACGATGAAAACGTACAGGCGCTGAAAAGCATTGCCCGGAACGAAAATGATGTGAAAAAAATTCACAAAATGACCGATTTCGGCAGAGAATGGAATTACGATGAAGTCCCTGACCCCTATTACGGTGGTGAAGAAGGTTTTGAACTGGTGCTCGACCTTCTGGAAGATTCATGCGAAGGGTTGCTGGACAAACTGAAGGAGTAACTCTTTTGCAGGTTATTGAATAATGTCCACAGAAAAGGAAACCATACCCGGAATCTGCTCCAGTTCGCCAGCCAGTTGCTGAACGTCCAGTTTCCGGGTTACGGCAACCAGACAGGTAATTTTATCGGTTGACTCGTTTATATTCCGGTCGAAACCAATGGATGCAACCTGAATATCCATTTGCTTCAGTATATTTTTAACCAAACCGATATCGGATTGCTGTTTCTTTACAGCAAGTTCGACTTTGCGCAAAGTTCGTTCCTTGAAGATCCGCTTTTCGAACAAATCCATTGCTGTGAGCGCAAAAAGCACCACACCCACACCAATAAGACTAACGGCATACATTCCTGCACCAATGGCCATCCCAACTGCTGCCATCGCCCAAATTGATGCTGCAGTGGTTAGCCCTTTAACATTGGCGCCAAATTTTAAAATGGCTCCGGCTCCCAGAAAACCTATACCCGAAACCACCTGAGCGGCAATACGCCCCGGATCACCATTCTGAAAATCAGTAAATGTTTGCGGAATGAAAATGGATACCAGCATTACCATTGTTGACCCGATGCTGATAAGAATGTGTGTTCGCAAACCGGCCGGCTGATTGTGGGTTTCCCGCTCTATACCAACCAGCATTCCCAGAAAAAAACTGATGAGAAACCTTACCAGTGCGGTTTCCCAGGTTATCTCGTTCGTTGCCAGAATTTGATTCAGGTGTTCCATAATTCCATTTTTTTACGAAATTACAAAATAAAAAGAATGAAAATAGTACCTGAGCGAGACATTGAACCTTACAGATCAGTTGAAACTGTTGATTGTGCTCACGTCAGAAATACCGGACTATTTTTCCTTGAATCAGTGAAAATAGCGGAAGCAGATTTCCAAAACCTGTGCAGTTAATTTTCGAAATGGTAGAGGAATGTAACCAGTGCATCGTAGGCCGGCTTTTTCTGACCTTCGATTTCCACCACAATTTTCACCTGAATTTTTGCGACACCGCGCAGATTCTTAATATCGTACAACGAAACAATAGCCCTTATTTTATCGTTCACCAAAACCGGTTGTTGAAATTTCAGTTTTTCAATACCATAATTCACAATCATTTTAACATTTCGTACGTCAACAATGGAATACCAAAGGTAGGTAAGCATCGATAATGTAAGATATCCGTGGGCAATGGTGCTTTTAAACGGCGATTCGCTGGCTGCGCGCTGCGGATCGGTATGAATCCACTGAAAATCGAGTGTGGCTTCGGCAAATTTATCGATTTGCTCCTGCGTAATCCGGATGTATTCAGAAGTTCCGATTTCCTTTCCAAGAAATGCTTCAAACTCTTCGTAGCTGTTAATGATTGTTTTTTCCATCTCGTGTTGAATTTTCTGGCTGCAAAGAAAACCATTTTCAAGCTTTCGGAGAAGAAAAACTACTGGTTGTGTAAAAATTCAAACATTTGTTGACGTGATTTTCCGAATATTAAGCTTTTACGGTCTAAACTTAAACAAACTTCTTTGTTCGGGATTATTTCGCAACTTTGCAAATGATTTTCAGAAAATGAACCAATTCATAAAAAATACCACTTTTCTGGCTATTGTAGCCACCTGGCTCTGGTCAACAGCATTCGTTGGAGTAAAAATCGGTTTGGAATACCACACACCGCTGCAGTTTGCCGGCATCCGGTTTTTTATTTCGGGTATTTTAATCCTGCTCATCAACGGAAAAATCCGGCGGTTTATTTATGAAGTAAAATCCAATCTGCGCCTTGTTCTTTGGCTTTCCTTTATTCAGATTTTCGCTCAATATGCTCTTTTTTACAGCGGCTTAAATCTCGTTCCCGGTGCGCTTGGAGCAATGATTATTGGTTCCTCGCCGCTGTTCGTTGCCATTGTTGCCCATTTTGCATTTCACAACGATAAAATGAACCTGCTGAAAACGGTTAGCATCCTCATTGGCGTTGCAGGTATTGCCGTCATCACACTGGGTAGGACCAAAGTTGAAATGCGCGGAGAGCTGGAATTTCTGGGAATTGGATTGTTGCTGGTGAACAATCTGGTTGCGGGTTATGCCAATGTGATGGTTGCCAAATCGCCAAAAGAGATATCGCCGCTGGTGCTCAGTTCTTCAACGCTTATTATTGGAGGAGTTTTACTGTCGCTGGTTTCGGTTCCGGTGGAAGGAATTCATTTGGGCCCCTTTCCACCTGAATATTATGGAGCTTTGGGATGGCTTAGTTTTTTATCGGCAGCTGCCATTTCCATCTGGTTCGTATTGCTGAGGCGCCCGGGTGTGAAGGTTTCGGTGCTGAATGTCTGGAAATTTTTGATTCCGGTTTCCGGGGCCATTTTAAGCTGGATAATTCTGGAAAACGAAAAACCCGACCTGGCCTCTGTTTTGGGAATGGTAGTGATTGCTGTTTCGTTGCTTTCACTGAATTTCGCCAACCGGCAGGAGATAAAAAAAGCCGGAACATAAAAATCCGGCTTCCTGAAATTATCTTCTCTGTTAAAGTGCCTACTCTTCCAGCACCAGGAGCTCAATCTTTCTGAAATCAGTAGGATGGCTTTCAGCCTGGAGTGAAATTGTTCCGCTGGTGATAACAATATCTCCATATTCTGCCAAAAGTTTATCGTAATGCTGGTCGCGCGGATCGAGTTGCGGTTTCTCATAACTCATAACTTCCTCACCTTCAACAAAATGACGCACAATCTCGCCACCATGAACTTCAACCTCAACAGTAACCCACTGGTCGCCATGAAAAGTTTTTGAACCTGAATTGGTGCAGTGTTGTTCCACCAAAACACCGTCCATTACCACATTGGTTCCCGGCGTGCAAAGGTTCATGGTTGACCGCTCGTCTGTTCCGTTTCCGCCAAGCAACTGCACTTCAATGGATACCGGAAAATCCTGATCAACTTCCATCGATTCGGCACTTTGGCCATGAATCATTAACCCGTTGTTGCGAAAAGCCCATCCGGGACCACCTTTTACCTGTTCATCAACAAAACGGTACTCCACCCGTAAACGGTAGTGCGAAAACTCGCCGTTGTAAAAAATGTGCCCAAACTGATTGCCCCACTCGTCCCATTCATCGTATCTCACGCGCAGCAAGCCATCTTCTACCCTGAATGTGTTATTAAAATTATAACCCAGTTCGTAACCGGTAAATTTGATTTGCCAGTCGTTCAAATCCTTGCCGTTAAACAACTGAATCCAGTTTTCTTCCGTGGTGCTTTCGGCTGATTTTTCACTGTTTTGCTGCGATTTTTTTCCCGAACCGCATGATGCTAAAATAAAGATAAAAGCGAACAGGAGGGAAAAGGCCGATTGTGTTTTAATGATGTTTGATTTCATGATAAGAATTTCAATTAATATTTAGTTTATTCACAAAACAAAGTTAATTGTATTTCTGCGTAATTTTAAGTTAAATGGAGCATTTTTTTCCTGTTGTTGCATAAAAATAAAAGTACTATTTCTGCACTTTCCAGCCAATAGTAATGGTATGTCCGTTTCCCATCATGTGATTTGCAGCAAAAGGATTTTCAGAAGTATAAGAAAATGTAAAGTCCTGAAACGGCACTTTCAAAAAGAAAAAAAGTGATTTTTCGCTTCGGTATCCGGCTCCTGCGTTAAAATAATTCAAATCAAATTGCAAAAAGGTATCAAAATTTACCCATTTTACATTCGAATTCCTCAGCACTACATGCGGCTTTAATCCAAAGTTCCTATTCGGCTTATACGAATAACTTCCGCTAAGAAAAATTTTTCGGTACGCCGACATACTTGCTGCAGGGTTTTCTGTTAACTTAAAATTGCCTGGAGCCATGTTTAAAACCGACAACCCCAACATAAAATTTTCTCCCAGAATGGAAGCCCCAAAACCACCATCGAACAGAAACGATCGGTTACTTTCGGTCATCAGACGCGGATCATCAGGCTGATTCGGTGTCAACGAGCTTATATCGATGCTCATGTGCTCAATAAATCCTGAGACACCTAACGACAACTGAACATCGCGGGAAAGCGGAATATGATAAGCGTAAATCAGTTGCAGAATGGAATGATTAAACGGTCCGATCCGGTCGTTTAGCATGTTCATTCCCAATCCGATGCGGGTATTATTTCGCTGGTAATTTCCACGTTTGAAAAAATCGGGCGAAGCAGTCAGACTCAGCAGATAATCGTTTGCCGGCTTAAAACCGCCTGCCCAAAGCGTATAAACGCCGGTTTCAATGCTCATTTCGGTTGTTGCTGCAGCCAGCGAAGGATTTACAATACCGGGAACAGAGTGCGAAAAATAATGATAAGGGAAGTCCTGACCTTTTGCCGTAGCGCTCCAAAGCATCATTAAAAACAAGATATATTTTAACCGTTCTTTCATTGCAAAACTGTTACCTGACCACGTTTCACGTTACCGTCGGTAAAAACCAGTTCGTAAAAGTAGGTTCCCTGAATAATTTTTCCCCGTTGTTTGCCATCCCACGGAATAAACTCATTTTGGCACTCGAAAACTTTTTGGCCGTGCCGGTTGAAAACAACTGCACGTTGTAAATCGTGAAACCGGATATTCGGTATTTCCCATATATCGTTAAACCCATCGCCGTTGGGCGTAAATACGTCGGGTATTTCAATCACATCTTCCAGTTCGGCTTTTACCCAATTCGACCACGACACTATATCTTCATCGATATTTATTGCCTTTATTCTGAAAAAATGGGTTAACCCCATTCCCGTATTCAAAAAATCAAACCGGAGTTCGTTCAAATCCTCAACGGCCAACTTCCAGTTTTCAGGCTCATTTTCAGCATGCCACAATTCGTATTTTACCCGGTTCGTTTCCCAAAACCGGTTGGTATTCCAGTCCAGACGAACCTGCTGACCAAAAACAGCAAGGACCTTAAGAACAATGGATTGCAAAGGATTCGACCACATTACTTCGTCGCAACTGTTGTTCACCCTGAGCCTGATAGTTTCCGATTCCAGCTGTTCTTTGATGGTAAAATGCAATGTTGAACCGTCGTAATCGTTCCAGCCTGACAGATTCTCTTCCACAATTCTTCCGGTTTCTTCACCATTTGAAACGATGTGCAATATGTGTCGGTGTGGTGTGAGCTTTTCAGAGTGATAAGAGATTTCCACATTATTCTCCAGATTGAAACTCACATTTTTCAGTTCAATGTCGAGGCTGTCGTTTATAATATTCACGCGCAATGGTTCTGATTCGCCAAAACAAACCGTATCAATTGTTGTGCTTGTTTCTTCCACAAACAACGTATGTTCACCTTCACCAAACCAGGTTACCACCACCTGGTTGGTTTTTTGACCACTGACAATCTCTCCGCCGTTAGCAGTCCAGTCATACACCGAACCGTTTGTATTCTGAATGTGATACCTCACATTTTGTGCGTCGGCAAGGCAGAGTTCATCCGGACCATTGGGCGTTTCGGTAAGCAGTTCCACATTTATTTGCACCGGAAACCAGGTTGTATCGGAATTACAACCAAAAGAATTCTCAGAAAATACACCTACCCTCGCTTCGAAGTTGGTTTCTCCCCAGTTTACTTTAATGCTGTCGGTTCCTCCGCCCGATACAATTTCGCCACCTTCAACCAACCAAACCGGATTGTAATTGTATTGGTTGTTATCAACCCGGTAATCCACCTCCTCCACAAACGGGCAAACGGACCAACTTCCACTGATTTCCAGCGGAAGGTTTTCCGGGAAATGCGTGATTTCCACCTCGTCAAAGTTCAACCAGCAGTTTCCATCCGTAGCCCTCAACGTAAAAGTGTCAATTTCTGTGGCATTGTTGTGGGGCGGAGCTATAAGTTCGGTTTGGGCAGAAAAATAATCCGAAACAAATTTCTCCGGCATCCAGGAATAAAATGCTTCGGGCTGGTTTTCTTTTCCCAGAAAAACAATATCTCCCGGACAAATTTCACGGTCATCTCCGGCATCGGGAAAAACCTCGTCGAGCGGTTCGGGCAATTTTTCACGAAAAAAGCCGGGCATAAAATCCGGAATCCGAATATTTGATGTTGGAAACGTTAACACATCCAGTTCGGGCATACACTCCATTCCCTTGCGGTTGGGAAACCGAATACGACCCAATTTTTGCTTTCCCATCCGACTATCAGTGTAAACAAAATAAATTTTACCGTCGGGGGCTAATCGCAGGTCCTGACCATTGTTCCCTTGTGCAGCAGGTTTTTGTAAGGTTAATAATGTATCAACAGAATAATTAAAATGCCGGGAATCAGTGTAACGCGCATCCAACTGACAAAGATGAAGCCCGCTGAAAAAATAGAAAAACCGACTGTTGGGCGAAAACACATTTCTTAGAGGATCGTCGAAATTCACGCTACGTAAATTATACAATTCACCGGTTTTAAAATTAAAGTCGGCAACAAATTTCCCATCACTATTAAGAGTTCCAGAAATTGCAAAAAACAGTTTATCGCCGTTGGGTGAAAACCGGTATCCTCCCGAATTTCCATTCTCAAGTTCTCCGTTAATTACCGGATTTCTGTTTATCCCATTTTCATCTATCTGGTAAAAGTATATCCG
>CAZCPH010000090.1:9958-10310 GCA_964500105.1 uncultured Mariniphaga sp.
TCACTAATCACGTTTTCATTCCGGTCGATGGCCAGCCAGTAGTAACTGTTGTTACAATATCCGGCTATGGTTGGTCGGGAGTGGTAATTGTCGTGAATAAACACTTTACGGATGACAAACTCCCCCGTTCCATTGTGGGCATCGGCATTAATTTCCCCGTAATACAGTGAATTTCCAATTTTATTACCCTGTTGCCAAAAAGTCATCTCCTCATAAATAATGATGAACCATCCTTCTTTTGCAGGGTGTGGCAGAAAAAAAGGAAGGTTTTGAATCCAGGAATCCTGACCAATGATTTCGTTTCCATTGACAATGACTTCATGATTTTTATTCCATATTCTCCGGCCATCAG
>CAZCPH010000091.1:0-1897 GCA_964500105.1 uncultured Mariniphaga sp.
GTTAAAAATGTTTAACGAACGCAAATTTATAAAAAGATTTGAGCCATAAAAACAAAACTGAAAGGAAATGTTCACTAAAAAAACAAAAACGAAATACAAAAGATCCAGGAGGAGGAATAAAATCTGCGAAGGGTAATTGTATAAATAAGAAGAGTGAGTTCCTCCTGACCTGGACTTCCTTTAATTCGGTTTCAACCATCTCTGGTTAATTAATTGTTAAACAAGAAAATTTATCATAATTTCAAAAGGATTTTAGTTAGCTAATAGTAATGTAAAATCTGTTTTTTACTCCCATCTTTTTTAAAAACGTAAAAATTACTCTCTATAAGTTTATAGTTTATCAAATATTATTGAACTGTTTAAAAAAAAGTATTAATACTTTCAATTAATTGTTAAAAAATACTAAACGCAAATTTTAAAAAAAGATTTGAATAAAAAAAGAAAACACCTGCTTTTTATGTGTGAAAGGGTGTCAACCAAAGTAAAAAAAAAGAAAAACCAACTGTTCATAAAAAAACTGACAATTCACTTAAAAGTCTTATGCAATAAAGACGGTTAGATGCTTCGAATTCCGGGCAATCTGTTTTTTTTGCAGCGGAACGGAGTTGAATCCAGGCGGCATCAATTCCAAAACGCAAAGCGCCGGTGATATCGGTTTCAAAATCGTCGCCTATCATTAAACTCGCCTCTTTTTTTGCGTTGGATGATTTTATGGCGTGTTCAAAAATCGTTTTCGAAGGTTTTGGGGCTTTGATTTCTTCCGAAATGTACACTTTTGAAAAATACTTTTTCAGCCCTGACACATCCAGTTTTTTCAGCTGAACTTCCCTGAATCCATTCGTTATGATGAATAAAAAGTAGCCTTTCCGGAACAAATATTCGAGTATTTCAACCGTACCTCTGACCAGGTTCGTCTGAAAAGGCATTTCCGTCAGGTACTGCATGTTCATCTCCAGGGGATCAATTCCGGCAATTCCAAGCTCCAAAAAAGTTTGTTCAAAACGCAACTTTTTTAAATCTTTTTTTCCAACTTTTCCTTCCCGGTATTCACCCCACAAACGGCTGTTGTGTATTGAATAACTGTTGAAAAACGCATCAAAATCAACACCCTTTTCATTCAGTCCGAAGTGCAACAGGGTATTCTGCAGCGCAATTCTGGAGTTTTGCTCAAAATCCCAAAGGGTATTGTCGAGGTCAAAAAAAAGATGGGTGTATTTTTTATTCATTGGTGTACTGCAAATTCCACATTTTATTTCACACTTGAAAACTTTCAACGTTTTTCACCGGTGCTTTAGCCCGGTGGTTCAGCTATCTCATCGCATTAACAAGCTTTAGCGTTTAATCTTTATTTTTAAAAACCGCAAAACCATATTTCTCAATAAACTCATTGTATTCATCTTCCCAGGTTTTCCTTTTATGATGTTCTTCCTGAGTTAAAATATAATTCTTCACTTTTTCAACCTGGGATTCACTTACACTTACTGCAAAATATTCCTTTTGCCAGTTCAATTTTAGGCGGCTTAATCCACTTCTATTAAACCAATAGGACGATTCACCTTTGATTAGCTGCATTATATTCTCTATTGTTTGATTGTTTTTCAAACGGAAAAGACAATGTACGTGATTATGATGTCCGCCAACGGTTTCCACGAGAATTTCTTTAGACAGTGCGTTTTGATGGATATGCTCAAAAACTTCCTGTCTTATTTCTGATGCAAGAATTGGCTTTCGGTTTTTGACCGTCCAGACTGCGTGAATCCATATTTTTACGTACGACATATTATTCTAATTTAACGGCTAAAGCCTGTTTTTCTCTGTTGTTTCATCCGCAATCACCGGGTTAAAACCGCGGTGTAAATTACTGTTTTAAAAGCCAAAGTGTAAATAAAATCTCCTT
>CAZCPH010000091.1:1997-10291 GCA_964500105.1 uncultured Mariniphaga sp.
AAAAGCCTGCTTTTCTCTGTTGTTTTCGCAATCACCGGGTTTCCCATTGGAATCCCTCCGGGAAAACCGCGGTGTAAATTACTGTTTTAAAAGCCAAAGTGTAAATAAAATCTCCTTTTTTTCACCGGCGCTTCAGCCCGGTGGTTATTTCACCGGATATTTTTTGGAGCTTTAGCATTTAATCCCCTTAATGGCAAAAGCCTGCTTTTCTCTGTTGTTTTCGCAATCACCGGGTTTCCCATTGGAATCCTTCCGGGAAAAACCGCGGTGTAAAATACCATGTCAAAAGCACAAAGGTACAATACAATTCTTTTTTCACTGGTGTACTACAAACTCCAAGTTTTATTTCACACTTCAAAGCTTTCAACCTTTTTTGCACGCATCTATTAACAGGAAATTTGCCGTACACCGTGTTTTATCCTTGTTCCTTTTTGGGTTTTCCTTCCACGACAATAACAATTTCGCCTTTTGGCGGATGTTCAGAATAATAGTGTTGAAGTTCAGCAACTGATCCCCTTTTCACCTCTTCAAACAGTT
Source organism: uncultured Mariniphaga sp. (assembly GCA_964500105.1). GTDB lineage: Bacteria > Bacteroidota > Bacteroidia > Bacteroidales > Prolixibacteraceae > Mariniphaga. The sequence continues at coordinate 2,535 of CAZCPH010000091.1, forward strand.
TCGAAAGCTCGCGACAAACACAGGCTCTGCGCTCTTCGCCAAAAAACTCTGCAAATTGCCCCAGCGCTTTAGCCAGCCGGAAAGGCGATTCATAAAAAACCATGGTACGGGTTTCTTCGGCAAGCTCTTTCATGCGTTTTTGCCGGCCTTTTTTCTGGGGCAGAAAACCTTCGAACACAAAACGATCGGTGGGTAAACCTGAAACCGCCAGCGCCGGAATTAACGCCGTTGCGCCGGGCAGGCATTCCACAGTGATGTCGTTTTCAACACAAGCCCTCACCAGCAAAAACCCGGGATCGGAAATTCCAGGAGTGCCGGCATCAGAAATCAGTACAACAGTTCTTCCGGCCTGCAAGCCGGAAACCACCATTCCCAACGATTTGTGCTCATTGAATTTATGATGTGCCGTTAGTTTTTTTTCTATGCCCAGGTGGTTCATCAGTTTTGAAGAGACACGTGTATCTTCGGCCAGAATCATGTCGGCATTTTTCAACACTTCAACAGCCCGGAAAGTTATGTCGCTCAGATTGCCAATGGGAGTTGGAACGAGTATCAGTTTGCCGGAATCACTCATGGATAAACCTGCGTTTCACCAGGTTGACAAACTTCAAACTGGTTTCGTTTCTCTTCCACTTAAAATTCTCGCGGAGGTAATCCACTGCTTCCTTAATATTTTGTTTTGAATCGAGGGTTTTTACTGTTTCCAGAAACTTCTGGTTATTGCCGTCGAACAGTTCGCGGATATACAAAAAGCGGTCGTTTATGCCAATGGCCGTCTGAATGCTGCTTACCGGACGGTTCGACAACTTAAACTCCAGCTTGTTCTGGTCGTTAATCAAATCGTTCACCGATTTCCCTTTCAAGAAACTGTCGCCCAGCCGCGAAACGGCTTCAGCTTTTTCCAGTTCTTCAGCCTCCAGCATATCATCTTCTTCTTCCTCACTTTCAGCACCTTTTAACTCAGCCGGTCCTTCGGTTTCTTCGTAAACGTCTGCATCCGGAATATCCGAAACAGTCTGATGAATTTCCTGATTTTCTTTGTCATCATCAATTGTCTTCTCTTCTACCTGCGCTGGCTCTGCGGGAATCTCTGCATCTGTTTCAGAATCACTCAAAACAGGCTCCTGTTCAGGTTCAATTTCTGTAACATTTGGTATTGCATCAACCTGAACGGGTTCTGCTTGGGTGAATGCTGAATCCGCAGTGTTTTTCGATTCAAACAACTGCAGTAACTGCAAAATTCCTTTGGCACGAGTGTGTACAAATTCCATTTCAAGGGCATCGAACCGTTGATTTGCTTTCATTTCGGCAATCAATTCTTCCAGTTCGCCCATATCTTTCAATAAAATTTTTACGAGTTTTTTATTTTCCATTTCTTTGCCGGGCTATTCTTTTTAAAGATTAATTTTGTAAAAATACTAATTTTAATTGCTTATTCATCGAACGTAAAATGTTTATTGAACCAGATGTAAACACTCATAAAAAACAGGGCAGCATTGAGGTGGTAACCGGCTCCATGTTTTCGGGAAAAACGGAAGAACTGATTCGCCGGTTGAAACGCGCGAAATTTGCCCGGCAGAAAGTGGAAATTTTTAAACCAACTGTTGATGTGCGTTATTCACTAACCGAAGTGGTTTCGCATGACGAAAATGCCATACGTTCCACTCCGGTGGACAATTCTTCGAATATTTTAATGTTGTCGGCAAATGTGGATGTGGTAGGTATTGACGAAGCACAGTTTTTCGATAAAGGCCTGGTTGATGTGGTGGTAAAACTGGCCAACATGGGGATACGTGTTATCATTGCCGGGCTCGACATGGATTTTAAGGGAGAACCGTTTGGCCCCATGCCGGGCATTATGGCCGTGGCCGATTATGTAACCAAGGTACACGCCATTTGCATGCGCTGTGGTAGCATCGCCCAGTTTTCGCACCGTTTTTCGGAAAAAGAACAAGTTGTGCTGCTGGGCGAAAAGGACATTTATGAACCATTGTGCCGCAGCTGCTATTTAAAAACAAAAAAATAGCCCCTCCTTCCCTCCCCTCCCGATAACTATCGGGTGCTATCGGGACAAACCAAAGGGAGGTGAATAAAATGAATTATTAAACGATGATTGAATATACCATAAGGCAAATTGCACAAATTGTTGACGGAAAACTTTTTGCGCCGAAAGATTTTCAGGACAAAAAAATTGAACAGATTGTAACCGACAGCCGCATTTTTTTCAACAAAGAATGTGCGCTGTTTTTTGCCCTGAAAGGTCCGCGCAACAACGGCCACTCATATATTCCTGATCTCCGGAAAAAAGGGCTTGGCGCTTTTGTGGTTTCCCAACCTGATGCAATTTCAGAAAATGCAGTTTTTATTCTGGTGGAAAACACTTCCGAAGCCCTGCAAAAACTTGCCGCACACCATCGGAACACCTTTCAGGTTCCGGTTGTGGGAATTACAGGCAGCAACGGAAAAACCATCGTTAAGGAGTGGCTGCACGAACTGCTTTCCGAAGAATTCAGCATTGTACGCAGCCCTAAAAGCTACAATTCGCAAATCGGGGTTCCGCTATCGGTATTGCTGATGGACAAACACTTTAACCTGGCCATTTTTGAAGCCGGCATTTCGCAACCGGGTGAGATGGAAAAACTGGAAAAAGTGATTCAGCCCGAAATCGGGATTCTTACCAACATCGGCGATGCCCACCAGGAAAATTTCAGCTCAAAAAGGCAAAAAACCGAAGAAAAGCTGAAACTGTTCAGTAAAACCAGGAAACTGATTTTTTGTTCCGATGATGAGACTGTGGCTGAAACTGCTTTTCGGTTTTGCAGAAAAAATAACATCCAACCGATTAGCTGGTCGGCAGAAAACCGGGAAGCAGCCATTCAGTTTAAAAAACTGGCAGAAAACGGCTTAACACAAATCGAAGCCCGGGTTGACAAAGAATTTTTTCAATTTCAGATTCCGTTTGCTGATGCCTCTTCCATCGAAAATGCATGTCACTGCTTTGCAGCAATACAAATTCTTTCCGGAAATCCGAAAAAAATTCTGTCGCGGTTCTCTCAACTTGCGCCTGTGGCCATGCGGCTGGAAATCAAACAGGGCATCAACAACTGCCTGCTGATTAACGACTATTACAACTCCGATCTGGCCTCACTTTCCATTGCACTTTCGGTGTTGCACCAGCAGGCCAAAAAAGGTCACCTGAAAAAGCAGGTTATCCTGTCGGACATTCAGCAAACCGGCTTGCCGCAAGCTGAACTGTACCACCAGGTGAACCAGTTGCTGGAACAATGGGAAATTGATGAACTGACAGGAATCGGACCTGAGATTTCGAATCATTCAGAAACTTTTTCTATGGAAAAAAAGTTTTTTGATTCCACCAAATCGTTTGAAAACAACCTGTTGCGTAACCGGTTCAGCAATTCAGCCATTCTCATAAAAGGTGCACGTTCATTTACCTTTGAAAAAGTCTCGGCGCTGCTGCAGCAAAAAGCACATCAAACGGTGCTGGAAATCGATTTGAATGCACTCGTTCACAACCTGAATGTTTTTCGCGGCCTGTTGAACCCTTCCACCAAAATTATAGTGATGGTGAAAGCTTTTTCGTATGGCAGCGGCGATGTGGAAATTGCCAAACTGCTTCAGTTTCAGCAGGTGGATTATCTGGCTGTGGCCGTGGCCGACGAAGGTGTGGAACTGAGACAAGCCGGTATTCAAACACCGGTGATTGTAATGAACCCGGAAGCACACAGTTTTCAAAACATCATCGATTTTGCGCTGGAGCCAAACATTTACAGCCACGAACTTCTGGTTACGTTTGAAAAAACTGCGGCAGAAAATGCCCTGCAACACTACCCGGTTCACATAAAACTGGATACCGGCATGAACAGGCTGGGATTCAAAACTGAAGAGGAAGTGGACAAGGTGCTTTCACTTCTGAAGAAAACCGACCGAATAAAAGTGGTTTCGGTGTTTTCTCACCTGGCAGGAAGCGATGAACCGCAACTGGATTTTTTTACAAATCAGCAGTTCATTCGCTTTGAAAAGCTTTCACAAAAAATAACCGAAAACTTTTCACACAAAATTGACCGGCATATACTGAATTCGGCAGGGATTGAACGTTTCGCCGAAAAACAGCTGGATATGGTTAGGCTGGGCATTGGCCTGTACGGAGTTTCGGTTACCGGATTGCCGTTGCAAAACATCAGTACGTTTAAAAGCGTGGTTTCGCAGGTAAAAAAACTGCAACCCGGCGAAACGGTTGGGTACAGCCGCAAAGGAGAAATCAGGCGCGAAACGAAAATTGCAGTTGTGCCGGTGGGTTATGCCGACGGTCTCGACCGCAAACTGGGAAACGGAAACGGAGTAGCCATTGTGAAAGGAAAACGGATACCGGTAATCGGAAACATCTGCATGGACATGCTGATGCTGGATGTTGCCGGAGTTAATGTCCAACCGGGTGACGAAGTGGAATTCTTCGGGCCAGATATTTCAATTACAGAGGTTGCCGAAAAAGCCGGAACCATTCCTTATGAAATCCTCACTGGAATATCGCAACGGGTAAAGCGGGTTTATTTGCATGAATAAGAGCCCCTCCTGATCTTCTCAAATGGAAAGAAATTGAAAGAAACTTTTCCTATGACGGAGGTGAATTAAAAATTGAATACCGCAAACTACCCCAATTTACTAATCCTGTCCAGACGGTGCGCATCCAGAATTTTTATTTTTCGTCCGTCGATTGCAATAACTTTTTCGTTGGCAAATGTGGATAGTGTTCGTATGGCGTTGGAAGTGGTCATATTCGACAGGTTGGCAATGTCTTCACGCGAGAGATAAACTTTTAGGGTAATCCCGTCGTGTTCGTAACCGTATTTGTCTTTTAACAGCAGAAGCGACTCGGCCAATCTTCCGCGAATATGTTTTTGCGTTAAGGTTACTGTGCGTGCATTGGAAAAACCCAGTTCTTTGGACAATTTACGGATAATACTCAGTGAAAAGTAATTGTTCTTCAGTGCCTTGTTCAGAATAAAGCCGGAGCCAACCGTACAAACCATTGATTCTTCGATAGTTACAGCAGATGCAATATGATTTTCTTCGGCAAACAAAGCGCGGTAACCAATCATTCCCAACGGACGGGCCATCCGGATAATCTGCTCACGACCACCGACACCTTCCTTAAAAATTTTCACTTTCCCGCTTACAAGCATCATAAATCCGGTAGGTTTATCTCCTTCCTTAAAAACAAACTCATTTTTTTTGTAATGAGCCAGCGAAATATGTTGCTCCAGCTCATTTTTCTCTTCGCGGCTCAGCAAATAAAAAATTGAATTCGAATTTTCAAGAATATCTTTAATTCCCATCTCTGAATTTTGCATATATGTCCTATAACATGTTTTTCAGCATCAAAGTTATAAATTTTGTGAAATTCCCCTTTACTTTTCGTTTTTATTTTGCTTCAATACAAGTGCGTTGACCTGCCATTTAAAAAAGAAAAATAATTACAGGTAAACTACTGAGATATTAAACTTTACTGCATGTTCAGCCACTTTTGATGTGCTTCCCCACAATTTTTCGGGCAGAAGTCATTCAATAAACCGGGATTCATATGTTCAAAACTTCATGCAAAACCTATATTTCCGACGAAAAAATTTTCAGTGATTCTGCAAAATCCTCGTCTGCATACAAAAATCAGAAAATCTCGTTTAACAGATTTTTAAATCTTCCCGAAACAGCAAACCTGCCGGCCCTAATCGCCTGTAAAATATTACTTTTGCCAAAAATCTGAAAAATATGGGATTACAAGTTCACCCTGATGCCGGGGCTTTGATATTTGACCTCGACGGAACACTTTCCAATTCGCTGCCGGTACATATGGCTACGTGGAATATGATCGGAGAAGTTTACGGATTCAAATTTGATCCGCAGATTATGCTGGAAATGACCGGGCGGGCTACCATTGAATTTGCAGACCGTATTGTGGAGCAATACAATCTTTCTGCCGATCCGAAGGAAATTGTAAAACTAAAACAGGAATCCTTCCGGGATTCGGCGCACTTGCTCGAACCTGTTGACGAAATTATAGCCATTGTTAAGGAATACCACGGAAAACTTCCCATGGCCGTGGGTACTGGTGCCAGCCGTAAAAGTACAGATGTACAGCTGAATAAACTTGAAATTGCCCGGTATTTTGATGCAATTGTAACGGCTGACGATGTGAGCAGACACAAACCCAATCCTGATACTTTCCTGAAATGTGCAGAATTAATGGGTGTGGACCCCGAAAAATGTCAGGTTTTTGAAGACGGCGACCTGGGAATTGAAGCTGCCAAAAAAGCCGGCATGCTCGTAACCGACGTGCGTCCGCACATCAATTACGGAGAATGGCTGCATTCATAGTTGCATTTGAAACGGTTTTGCCCCTTTTTCTGGTTATTTTGACCGGAACACTTTTCGCACGCCTGAAAATGGCATCGCAAAGCTGGGTCGAAATTCTGAACAAGTACGCTCTGCTTATCGGATTTCCGGCACTGGTGATTGTTTCGATGCTGCACCTTGAGGGCGAACTAAAAACGTATTTCCCCCTGATTCTGATCAATTCGGGTTACATTGTTGCCCTGTTAATGCTCGTTTATCCCGTGGCTGCGTTGTTTGGCTATTCGGGCCGGATGAAACGCTCGCTATTTCTGATTTTGCCGTTCCGGAACATTGCTTATTTGGGAATCCCTGTTTTGGCAAATGCATTTGGCGAAGAAATCCTTCCGGTTGCCGCCCTGCTTTCGGCAGTCTATATTTTCTGGCTGCTCACGCTGGGACTGATTTTAATTGAAGTTCATGGGAATCAAAAATTTAACCTAAAAAGAGTTGGATTAAGTTTGGTCCGAAATCCGCTTTTAATCTCTGTTTTTATTGGCATTGCCATCGTTTCCTTCGGAATTCCGCTGCCGTCATTTGCCGAAAAAACACTTCGCCTGTTTTCGGGCTCGGTTACGGCAGTGGTTTTGTTTTCTTTGGGAATTTTTCTTGGTTTGCAGGATTTTGGCAAACCACGTGAATGGGTTCAGGTGGCTGTTTTTACGGCAGTCACCATGTTTATGTTGCCGGCCATATTTTATGGATTGCTCCAGTTTTCAAATCTCCCTTCAGACCAACTCAAATCAACCATTTTGGATGCAGCCATGCCACTGGGATTAACTCCCTACGCTTTATCCGTTCAATACCAACTGGAAACCAAACTTTTTGCCCGCATTGTGGTACTGGGAACCCTGCTTTCCATTTTTGTTATTCCGCTGTGGATAACGGTTATGGGGTGAATTCCAGCGACAGATTTTCCAGTCTTCCAATAAAAACAATCGTACTCTGGTTTTCCAAAACCATATTTTCGCCTTCCGTTATTTCGAAATTTCCGCCCACGCCCTGAAGAATAAACTCAAACGGTTCGTTTTCGAAACAGAGAATTCCTTTCACCCGGTAAATTTCCTTTTTATAAACATCGAGATAATACGTTAACCGTCGTGTGAATTCCTCACGGTTTAACGGGTTGGCAAAAGTAAGCGTTTTGGTCTGAATGGAAGAGTGCAACTGAGCCGGTCGGCGATCAGGAATAAATCTTGCTTTTCGTTTAACAGAAAACAAATCAAATTCATCTACCCGCCCGTTTTCAGAAAAGTACAAACGTGCCAGAGGATTCACTTTAACTATGAGGCCTTTTAGTTTATTCAGTTCTGCTGAAGAAAAATTCTCCGATTTGGTGGCCACTACCTCAT
>CAZCPH010000092.1:0-10276 GCA_964500105.1 uncultured Mariniphaga sp.
TTTGTCCACATTCTGACCCTCAGTGGTTTCAGGGAACTTGTTCTTGATTTCTTTGTACAGAACCAGAGCGTCTTCCAGTTCATCCATCGATTCAAGCAGTTTTGCCGCTTTCATCATATAAACCGGAGTTGTAAGCTCATTTTCGTTCATGTTATACGCTTTCCGGTAATGTTTCAGTGCTGCATCGGTATTTCCCAGTTCAAGATTGGCGTCACCTCGCGCTCCTTCGGCAACGGGTGCAAGGAGCAGGTCTTTGGTTTTAAAACCTTTCAGGTAGTCCAGTGCATCTTCGAACTGCCCCAAATGCAAATACGAAATGCCGGTATAATACTTGGCCAGGTTGGCCGATTTTGTCATTCCGTAATCGTCAATAATATCCAGAAAACCAAGGTAGTTTCCATCACCGTTTATTGCCAGGTTAAATGAGTCTCTTTCAAAGTAATTTTCGGCCATAAACATTTGAGATTGTGCTTCCTGTTCGCGTGGCTGCAAATAAAACCGGGTAAAAGCCAGATAGGCGATTACCACCAAAATTAATGCTCCTACAGCGTAAGTAATCGGTTTCTGGTTTTCCTCAATAAACCGCTCCGTTTTGGTTAACGCACTTTCAAGTTCCTGCAAATTATCAGCTTGCTGAGCTTTCTTTTTTGCCATTTTTTAGTGTTTCAAAATTGTGCCGCAAAAATAGCTTTTTTTTATAAACTGAATCGAAAATAGTCTTTTAAATTTCGGGTTTAATCAACAGTTGAATGTTATTATCCCGAATTTTGCTGAAACAGTTCTCTTACCGGTCTTTTTTAGTTAGTTTTGCAGGCTTAGAAAGCGTGTTTTTCCTATGTATATTGAAGAACTTTCCATTGTAAATTATAAAAACCTGAAGGACGTAAGGGTGGCCTTTTCACCGCGGCTGAACTGTTTAATCGGAAATAACGGCTCCGGAAAAACCAACCTGATGGATGCAATTTACTACCTTTCATTCTGCAAAAGTTTTTTTAATTCCGTAGATCAACTGAATATTAATCACGATGAGAATTTTTTTATGTTGAGCGGAAACTACGTCCGGCTTGGCTCTTCGGAAATTATTGCGTGCGGTTTGCAAAAAGGCCAGAAAAAGCAGTTTAAACGAAATTCGAAGGTCTATAAAAAACTGATGGAACACATTGGGCTTTTGCCACTTGTAATGATTACGCCCTCGGATACCAACCTGATTTTGGGTGGAAGTGACGAGCGTCGCAAGTTTATGGACGGGGTGATTTCGCAATACAACCAGAATTACCTTGATGATTTACTGAAATACAACCGGGCGCTTTTGCAACGCAATAATCTGTTGAAACAGTTTGCCTCAGAGCGTTATTTCGATGCCGAGCTGCTGTTAATCTGGGATGAACAACTTATAGAATACGGAACACGAATTCATGATGAGCGGCAGAGTTTTGTAAAAAAGCTGATACCGGTTTTTCAGGAATTTTACTCGTACATTTCGCAGGGAAATGAAAAAGTTGGATTGATACACCAGTCTGATTTGTACGAAAATAGCCTGGAAACACTGCTGAAAGATTCGCTCATAAAAGACCGGATGGCCCAGTACACAACTGTTGGTATTCACAAGGATGAACTTGTTTTTAATATCGATGAATATCCCATTAAAAAGCTGGGGTCACAGGGACAGAACAAGACTTTTCTGGTGTCGTTGAAACTGGCTCAGTACGAGTTTATTAAAGAAATATCGGGAATGAAACCCGTATTGCTTCTCGACGATATTTTTGACAAACTCGACCGGCACCGTGTTGAACAAATTGTGAAGGTGGTGGCCGGCGAAGACTTTGGCCAAATCTTTATAACAGATACCAATCGCGAACATCTCGACTCCATCATCAAAAAAATGAAAGCCGATTTTAAAATATTTCATGTGGATTCCGGAAAAATTGAATCGTTATCATGAGAAAAAGCAATACACAACCACTTGGCGAAGTGCTCAGGGAATACATCAGCGCCATGAAGTTTGACCGCAAACTGAAAGAGGTTGACGTGGTTCAGTCGTGGGAAGCGCTTCTGGGAAAAACCATTGCCGGTTATACCCGCAACATCTATCTTTCAAAACAAATTCTGTACGTTGAAATCAGTTCGTCGGTGGTGAAAAACGAACTGGTGATGATGCGCGAAGAAATAAGGAATAAGTTGAATGAACAGGCAGGGGAGGAGATGGTGCTGAAAATTGTGTTCAGGTAAATTCTTCCCAAAACAAAGCCCCGGTCCTTTCGAGCCGGGGCTTATGGTTATAGTAAAATGGATTAGAAAATGGTCTATTCTTCTTCCTGCTCGGCTTCGTAAGCTTTCAGCAGTTCGTCCTGAACCTCAGCAGGCACTTTTTCGTAGTTGTCGAAAGAAATGCTGAAAACACCTCGTCCGCCGGTAATTGAGCTCAGCGAAGTGGCATACCTGTACATTTCTTTTTGAGGAACTTTGGCGCTGATTTTTTCCATTCCGCGTTCAGAGCCCATACCCATAATCATGGCGCGGCGTCCCTGCAGGTCGCTCATTACGTCGCCCATGCGGTCGCTTTGTACCCAAACTTCGAGGTTGTAAATGGGTTCCAGAATTTTTGCACCGGCATTTTTAAATGCTTTGCTGAAAGCATTCCGTCCGGCCAGTTTAAACGAAATTTCGTTGGAATCAACCGGGTGCATTTTTCCGTCGTAAATGTAAACCACAATGTCGCGCGCATATGAACCGGTAAGCGGGCCTTCTTCCATTTTTTCCATAATCCCTTTCAGGATTGCCGGCAGGAAGCGTGCATCAATTGAACCACCCACAATGCTGTTCACGAAAACCAGTTTACCTCCCCACGGAAGTACATGTTCCTGCACATCCCGAACGGCGATTTTCTGTTCTTTGTCGCCAAATTTAAACATGGTTTTTGGTTCAGAACCATCCACATAAGGTTCAATAATCATATGTACCTCACCAAACTGTCCGGCGCCACCCGATTGTTTTTTGTGGCGGTAGTCGGCCTGAGCCGGTTTGGTAATGGTTTCACGGTACGGTATTTTTGGCTGAATGTAGTTCACATCAATTTTATGAACATTGTCGAAATACCATTTCAGAACATTCAGATGATATTCACCCTGTCCGAGAACAAGCAGTTGTTTCAGCTCTTTCGAGTATTCAATAACGTAAGTTGGGTCTTCAAACTTAATTTTATTCAGAATTTCACCCACTTTTTCGTCGTCCGATTCATTCACTGCTTTAATGGCAATGGTGTGTTTCGATGCCGGGAACTTAATGGGTTCAAATCTGGTATCTGCATCTTTTGTGGTTAGGGTTTGATTGAACTTGGTTTCCTTCAGTTTTACGGTGCATCCGAGGTCACCGGCAACCAGTGCGTCAACTTTTTCGCGGTTTTTACCGGCCGAAACAAATACCTGTGAGAGCCTTTCCTTGTTTCCGGTTTTGGTGTTGATAAGGTCCAGTCCTTCAGTAATTTTTCCCGACATTACCTTGAAGTAAGTAATTTCACCCACATGCGATTCCACAGCTGTTTTAAAAACGAACAAACTGGGTTCTGCCGATTCTTCCATTTTCAGCTCTTTTCCGCTGGCAACGGGCCTCATCGGGCGTTCAACCGGTGTTGGAGCAATGTTTACTATAAATTCCATTAACCGGCCTACTCCAATATCTTTTTTGGCACAGGTGCAGAAAACAGGGTAAAGGTCGCGTTGCAACATTCCCATTTTCATTCCTTTGCGCATTTCATCTTCAGAAAGTGAACCTTTGTCGAAATAGAGTTCCATCAGCGATTCTTCGTTTTCAGCTGCCATTTCAACCAGTTCGTTGTGCAGTTCTTCGGCTCTTTCCGTTTCAGAATCAGGAATATCCAGAACTTCTGGTTTTCCGCCGTTCGGACCATATTTGTACATTTTCATCTTCAGTACATCAATAATTGATGTAAATCCTGGTCCGGCATCTAGCGGGTACTGAACAATTGTAACCTTATTGCCAAAAGTGGTTTTGCACTGGTCGAGTGCTGTGTCGAAATTTGAATTTTCGTGGTCGAGTTGGTTAAATACAAACATCATTGGAATGTTTGCATTTTCGGCATGACGCCCCGCTGCAACTGTTCCTGACTCAACACCGTTGGTTGAATTTACGCTAAGCAACGCCAGGTCGGTAACGTTTAAGGATGATACCACTCCGCCACACAAATCATCCATTCCCGGTGTATCGAGAATATTGATTTTTGTACCGTTACTTTCGGTGTACAACAATGTGGATAACACGGAGTTGCCATATTCCTGCTCGATGAAGGTGTGGTCTGAAACCGTGTTTTTTGCGGTTACTTCACCTCTGCGGGTTATTACTCCACCCTCAAACAGCATGGCCTCTGCGAGGGTGGTTTTTCCACTGCCGGCATTGCCGATTAATGCAATGTTTCGAATTTGTTCAGTCTTGTAAACTTTCATTTTATTATAGCTTTTTGATTCATATTCAGCCTCTCTTCAATATTCCCTGAAAAAAGGTCACCAAAATTAGTAATAATTTATTAACGGTCAAGTTTATTGTTATTTTTGGGCTTCGAAAAATTAGGCATGCTGAGAAAAATCATAATTGTTTTTGTTTTGATTTGGGTTTACGTTTTTGCAGGCGCTCAAAACCGCTTTGTGCTTAGCGGAAATATCAGCGATGCCGAAACGGGAGAAGATTTGGCAGGAGCTGCAATCGCTGTTGAAGGAAACTTTGAATCGGGCACATTTTCAAATAATTACGGGTTTTATTCACTTACTTTACCTGAAGGTACATATCAGTTGCGTTTCCAGTTTATTGGTTATGAATCCCGGCTAATCAGGGTTGAAATGAATAGAAACCAAAAGCTGGATGTGGAGTTGAAAAGTGCCAGTTTTGAAATTGGAAGTATTGTGGTAACCGGCGAACGGGCTGACAAAAATGTTACCTCGGTTGATATGGGAAAAGTTCAGATTGCACCCAGGCAAATTGAAAATATTCCGGTTATTTTTGGTGAACCAGATATTTTAAAAACCATACAATTAACGCCCGGTGTAAAACCTGCGGGCGAAGGCAATTCAGGATTTTATGTGCGGGGCGGGGGAATCGATCAAAACCTGATTTTACTGGATGAAGCACCCGTTTACAGTGCATCGCACCTGCTTGGTTTTTTTTCGGTTTTCAATTCTGAAGCACTGAAAAATGCCAGTATGATGAAAGGCTCCATTCCGGCGGAATACGGCGGCAGGGCGTCGTCGGTACTCGATATTCAGATGAAAGAGGGAAATTTGAAGCATTACGGAGTTTCCGGTAATCTGGGTCTTATTTCGTCAAACCTAACTGTTGAAGGTCCTATTGTTCAGGATAAGAGCTCGTTTATGCTGAGCGGACGCCGCACGTATGCCGATTTGTTTCTGAATTTCTCGAAAGATGAAGACATAAAAAATACCTACCTCTATTTTTACGACCTGAACCTGAAAACCAATTACAAAATTAACAGCAGAAACAGACTATTCCTTTCGGGCTATTTGGGGCGCGACGATTTCGGATATAAAAATGAATTTGGATTCGATTGGGGAAGTATTACCGGTACGTTGCGATGGAACCATATTTTTGGCGACCGGCTGTTTTCAAACACTTCGCTGATTTTCAGCAATTATTCATACAATATTACCGTACTGCGCGATCTCGACCTGGCTATTCGTTCCGAAATAGAGGATGTAAACCTGAAGCAGGATTTTTCGTTTTATGCCAACGCAAACAATACATTGAAGTTCGGCGGAAATGTGATTAAACACCGAAGTTTGCCCGGTGAAGTTTCCGTAAATGAAGGACAGGGATATGTTTTACCGGAGAACATCTCAAGGAGGAATGCGATTGAGTGGGCTGCATATATCTCCAATTTCCAGCGATTGACGAGAAAATTGCATTTGTATTATGGCCTTCGCCTTGCGCTGTTCAGTAATGTGGGGCCGGGAGAATTTTATGAGTTTGATGAAAAAGGAGAGTTGATTCAGACTGCAGAAGTGGAAGAAAACGGAGAGGTTTATAAAACGCACGGAGGTCTTGAGCCTCGCCTGGCGGTCAATTATTTACTGAGCAACTGGAGTTCTGTGAAAATGTCTTACAACCGGCTTCACCAGTTTTTGCACCTGCTAACCAACACAACTACCACAACTCCAACCGATTTATGGCTGCCCAGCAGCAATAATGTAAAACCACAGATTTCCGATCAGGTTTCACTGGGCTATTTTCAGAATATTAAGCAAAATGAATTTGAAACATCGCTGGAGTTTTACTATAAAAATCTTCAGAATCAGATTGATTATAAAAACGGCGCCAATCTGGTTTTTAATTCCACTGTTGAATCGGAACTGGTTTTTGGCAGGGGATGGGCTTACGGTGCAGAGCTTATGGTTAAACGAAACAGCGGCCGGCTGAACGGGTGGCTCAGTTACACCTGGTCGAAAACCATGCGGCAGTTCGACGAAATCAGCAACGGCAATCCGTTTCCTGCCCGGCACGATCGTACCCACGACGTTTCTCTGGTCGCAATGTACGACCTCACCCGAAAATTGAAACTCTCGGCAACATGGGTCTATTACACGGGAAATGCAGTAACTTTTCCAAGCGGAAAATATGAAATCGACGGGAAAACCATTGGCTACTACACCGAACGTAACGGTTACCGCATGCCCGATTACCACCGGCTGGATTTAGGTTTGGTCTGGCTGCGAAAAAAAACGGACAGGTTTGAATCGAGCTGGAATTTTTCGGTTTACAACGCTTATGCACGCGAAAATGCTTATTTTATCGATTTCAGAACAAAAGAAGACAATCCGTCGGAAACCGAAGCCGTGCAGGTCTCTCTCTTTAAAGCTATACCTTCAGTAAGTTACCGGTTTAAATTTTAAAAAGAGAAATTATGAAGAACAACATATTACCACATTATCTCCATAAATCTCCACCTAATCTCCAAAATTCTCAACTTAATCTCCTTAAATCTCTCTTCCAGAGCCTCTCCATGCTATTCCTCTTCGCTACATTGGGCTGTGAACGCATTATCGATGTGGATTTAAATGATGCCAGTCCGCAAATTGTAATTGAGGGGAATCTTTCCTGGGGTGATGCACGTCTGGAAGTGAAGATATCAGAAACCGGAAGTTATTTTAGTGTAACACCGTCAGCAAGGGTTAATAATGCTAAAGTTTACCTCGAAAACAATACAGGTATGCGAAATGATGCGAAATCAACAGGAAACGGAATGTATGCAATCGAAAGTTATCCACAGCAGTTTGGTATGGAATATCGTTTGATTGTTGAAGCCGACGGGCAAAAATATGAAGCAGAGTCAACGCTTTACCCACCTGTTGAAGTTGATTCGTTAGCTTTTGAATTTCAGCCTGATATGCGTTTTTTTGAAGGTGGTTACCGGTTGCTGCTCTATTTTTCAGACCCACCGGATGAAGAAAACTTTTACCGTATAAAAGTTTCCAAAAACGGTGAATTGTTAAGCAGTACTGATGATCTGATTGTATTCGACGACAGTGGTCTCGACGGCAGAGCCATACAGGTACGTTTGCGGAGGCAATTGTTTGATATCGGCGACACAGCAAAAGTTCAGCTGATGGCCATTGATGAAAAGGCTTTTATTTATTTTACCACTTTTCGCGAAATGGCCAATACCAATCCCGGTTCGCCGGCGCCTGCTAATCCCGTTTCCAATTTCAGCAACGGTGCGCTGGGCTATTTTTCAGCGTGGTCGCTCACAGAGAAGGAGATCGTAATCGGCGATTAAAAAATTGTTTAACACTTGAAATATGACTATGAAGTACTTGTTTCCCACACTTTTCATTTTAATGACCCTGCAACTTTATGCACAGCAAGTAAATCCCAATCCCTGGGTTATGGCTCCCGATCCTAAAGCCGAAATAACCTACACAAACCCTGTAATTCCGGGTTTTTATCCCGATCCGAGCGTTTGCCGGGTAGGAGAGGACTACTATCTGATTAACAGTTCATTCGAATTTTTTCCGGGAGTGCCGGTTTTTCACAGCAAAGATTTGGTAAACTGGAAAAAGATCGGGCATTGCATTCATCGTGCAGACCAAATCAATGGCGAAATCAACATTTTTGCGCCAACACTGAGGTATCATGATGGCATTTTTTACATGATTACCACCAACATTTCGCACGGAGGTAACTTTTATGTAACGGCTGCTAACCCTGCTGGCCCTTGGAGCGATCCCATTTGGGTTGATGTACCCGAAATAGACCCTGATTTGTTTTTCGACGATGACGGGCGTGTCTATGTCACCACATCAACTTTTGAACTGGTAGAGATTGATATCAAAACCGGAAAGATTATAAGTGAAAGGCGCAAAATATGGAACTCAACCGGAGGCCGCTACCCTGAAGCGCCGCATATTTACAAAAAAGATGGTTTTTATTACCTGATGGCTGCCGAAGGCGGCACAGAAGAAGCCCATATGGTAACCATTGCCCGCAGTCACAATATTTGGGGACCGTATATCGACAATCCGGCCAACCCCATTGCCACCCATATAAATGTTGCCGGCATGGGGCAACCCATACAAGGTATCGGTCATGCCGATTTGGTGCAGGCACACGACGAAAGCTGGTGGATGGTAATACATGGTTACCGCAGTGTTACCGGTTATCCGCCGCACCACATTCTGGGACGCGAAACCTGTCTGGTGCCGGTAAACTGGCCCAAAGGTGGATGGCCTGTGGTTAACGGCAATGGTACCGTTCCTGTTGAAATGTCGCATCCCACTTTGCCTCTAAAGCCCTTCGAAGCGCAACCTGCCCGATGCAATTTCGACAAACCGCAGTTGGGTCTGGAATGGAATTACATTCAGCCACCAACTGAAGGCAATTTTAAATTGAATTCTGAAAAAGGAACGCTCACCTTGCAAGGATCGGCACTCAAAATTGGCGAAAAGGGTAACCCAACCTTTGCTGGACGCCGCCTTACCGATATTCAGTTCGAATCGACAACCCGCATGGAGTTCGATCCTGAAAATGAAAACGAAGAAGCTGGTTTGGTTTTAATCAACAACGGCTCGTACTACGGCATTTTTTCACACAACAAAAATGGAAAGCACTATCTGGCAGTAAAACTTCAGTTTGGCCAAACCATTTACAATTCGAAGGAAATTGAACTGACACCCGGCTTTGTCGATTTGCGCATTGAAGGCACCGGCCCCGAATTCATTTTTTCGTATTCGCAGAATAACCAGGATTTTAAAGTGGTGGAAAAAGCCGATGCCCGTTTTTTGAGCACCCAAACCGTGGGGTGGTTCACCGGCCTGTATGTGGGACTTTATGCCACCGGAAACGGCAAGCCTGCCGATCAACCGGCAGTTTTTGATTGGTTTGAGTATAGGGGGAGATGAAGGGCTGGTAAGCTTTTTATTTTTTAAAAGTTGACTGATAAGTTTCGTGTCAAACCGGCAGAATTAACATTTTTAAAGTAAAACTATTTTACAGAAATAAAAATACCGGAAGTAACACCTCCGGTATTTTTACCTGATCATTTATTACCACTTTGTCAGTCTTTGGCATTGTTGAATAACTCCAGCGCCTCCTGGTCGTCGTATTTTACGATAAGTTCCAGCAGGCTGTTTTTCATTTTTTCTATTTCGGTTTTATAGGTGGCATCGGCAATGAGGTTGTTCATTTCCGACGGGTCTTTTTCCAGGTCGTAAAACTCCCATTCGTCAATGTCGTCGTAAAAATGAATCAGTTTGTACCTCTGGTTCCGGATGCCGTAATGTTTTTTCACCATGTGCTCGTTGGGGAATTCGTAGTAGTGATAATAAAGCGCATCGCGCCATTCTACACTATTTTCACCTGTCAGCAGCGGTTTAATCGACATTCCCTGCATTTCGTCCGGAATTTCAGCATCGGCAACATCGAGAATAGTGGGTGCAAAATCGATGTTCTGCACCAGCTGGCTGATTTCGCCACTGCCTTTGTACCCTTTGGGCAGGCGCATCATCAGCGGTGTCCGGAACGACTCTTCGTACATAAACCGCTTGTCAAACCATCCGTGTTCGCCCATGTAAAAACCCTGGTCGGAGGTATAAACAATGAGGGTATTGTCGAGCAGGTTGTTTTGTTCGAGGTATTCCAAAACCCGTCCCACGTTCTCGTCCACCGAACGGATGCAGGCCAGGTAATCCTGCATGTAACGTTGGTATTTCCATAGGTGCAGGGCTTCACCCTCAGGATTCTTTGCCAGAAAATCCTC
>CAZCPH010000093.1:0-4228 GCA_964500105.1 uncultured Mariniphaga sp.
CGGAACCACAGGGGACAATCAGCATAATTAATGTTGAAGGCAAAGTAGTATTGGAACAACAAATTACCGGCAATAAGAATCTATCGATGAATGTCAGCCAGTTACAGCAAGGCATCTACATTTGCCATTTTTTTAATGAAAAAGAAAAGTTTGTTTTAAAATTTATTAAGCAATAATACAAAAGAGTCTCCAACATATCTGGCAGTGTATGAGAGACTTAGAAAAATACATGCGTTTACATCTTGTAAAAAGGCGAAAAAAATTAGTAAACACTAATTTCAAACACACCAATCGTTGTACGAAAAACTGGCAGTTTTTTTTGAAACTTTTCAAATAAACCAGAGTACAAACTGAAAAACGAACAACAGTCATTTTAGAAAGTGCTCCAGGTATTTGTTGAACATCTAAAAATTACACGTCATGCCAGCAAAAAAATTAAAAACATTTCTTGATAAAAACAACATCAAGTATGTAACAGTAAAACACTCCAACGCTTATACTGCACAAGAAGTGGCTTCCTCAGCCCATGTTTCAGGAAAAGAATTTGCCAAAACCGTAATGGTTAAAATCGATGAAAAAATGGTAATGGCCGTTCTGCCGGCGTCGTACCAAATCGATTTTGAGCAACTTAAAAAATTTCTTGGTTCAAAAAAAATTAGCCTGGCCAACGAAGCTGAATTTAAGTATCATTTCCCTGATTGTGAAGTTGGTGCGATGCCGCCTTTTGGAAATTTATACGACATGGAAGTATTTGTTGCCGAAGTGCTGACTAGAAACGAAGAAATTGCATTTAACGCCGGCACACATACCGAGTTGATAAAACTTAAATATGAAGATTTTGAAAAGCTTGTAAAACCAAAAGTTTTCAAATTTTCCTGGAAATCGGTTTCATTACCCAAAGATCCTGCAGAGAGGTGGCAGAATGATCTTTAGATTTTTTTTTGAGAGAAAAAAGAAAAAAATGGCAGGTCTGTAAGCCGGGTTCTGTATCCCTCCGTCAACCGACGAAGAAACCTTTATCATTTATCTGGCCCCGGCATCACTGCCGGGGTCGCTGCAGCCTACCCCTCCTGACGTCCGGTGTGCATCCGGAAACGAAGCGGACAACCTCGCTGCGCTGCAACAGCCGCGCAATCAGGATATATTTGGCTTTGCAACCTGTGAGGCGTACGGCTGGCTGTGTCGCCACAACCACCGGTGGGCTTTTACCCCGCCTTTTCACCCGTTCCTCCGCCGTTGGCGGAGATGGTTATTTTCTGTTACGCTGCTATCCCCTTTCGAAGATCTTCCCGTTAGGAAGCACAGTGCCCTGCGTTGCCCGGACTTTCCTCCCTCCGTTCCGATAGCTATCGGAACGGAAAGCGATAAAGCGACCTGCCGGCGCAAAGATACAAAAGTTCCGCGTTAAAAGTTCAAAGTTTAAAGTATCCAAAACTTTCAACTTAAAACTACTTTCTCCTCAGTATCACCATGGTTGCGCCATACCCGTATTCTTTGAATGACGCGTCATGAAAACTGTATTTGGGAAATTTTGATTTCAGCAGTTTGCCCACTTCCTGTTTTAACACGCCCTGCCCCACCCCGTGGATGAATACAATACGTTTTGCTCCCGACTCAATGGCCTGTCGCATTTCGCGCTCCACTTTTTCCATCTGAATATCGAGAATCTCTTTGTTGCTCAATCCTGCAGTATTGTCAACCAGCTCGTGAATGTGCAAATCCACCTCCACAACATCAGGCTCTTTGGGTTTCGGCGGTATCACCTCCGGTTTTCTTTTTTCTTTGGCTTTTATCACCTTTCGCAAATCATCTTCTGTCAGCTTTTCAATTTCGGTATTCAAAATATTTTCGGAAATCTGATACACCAGGGCATTTTGCCTGAAAAATGCGTTGGGGTGAAAACTTTTTTCCTTGTAAAATTTCACCGGATTTACTTTAAACTTTTTGGTAACAGCAGGTTTCATTTCCCTTTCGCCATCGCGGAAACAGATTAGCTGAAAACTGTATTCGGGCAAATCAGCAAGGTCGTTCTGGTCAATTACTTCCAGCTCTTCACGGGTATTGGGCGGAACCTCTCCATGCAGAACCGAATCATATTTTCCTTCGCGAAAATGGGCGTAACGAAAAAGCACTGTGAAGTTGCTGTCGTTCACCAGATACAAAGTGATATCGCCGCCCAGCGGATTTTTTGCATCGTCGGGAACAAAACAGAAATAAAAATCGGGTGAATCTTTGCCTGCCAGCACTTTCCCTATGGCTTTTTCCTCCTGAACAGGTTGCGGAACTGTTTCTTCCGGTGCTTTTACAACCGGAACTTCACCTTTGTTCAGCGCAGGATCGTCTACATTAATGAGTTTCGAAACCGGGTACGGCACTTCAAAGCCATCTTCATTTTCAACTTTCACCATGCTCTTTCCAAGAAATCCGGTTACGATTCCCCCACCCACATCATTCAGAAATTTTACCTTATCGCCTATTTTTATCATGTTCAAATTTTTGGCAAAAGTACTATTTTGTAACTAATCCATTCAACGTTTTTGTTGCATTCATCTAGAACCAACCAATAAAAAAATAGCCCCGGCCTTCAGGCTGGGGACCGAATTTGAAAAAAGGATCCCGGATTTTTGAAAAATTTGTAAACTGGAAAATACAAATTTTTCAAAAATCCAAAGTCTGAACATTAACTTTTTTTACCCTAACCTGAAGGTCAGGGCTATTTTTTGTCCCACTTTTCAGCGTACATCAATCTTATGAATTAAACGGATTAATTGCTTAGTTTTTATGCATAAGAATTTTGCGCTAATTTTGCGGCTGCATTTAAAACTAAAAACATTGCCGGATTACAGGAACATTAAAATTAACGACTACAACTACCCGCTGCCTGAAGAGCGCATTGCCAAATACCCGCTGGCAGAACGTGACGGGTCGAAGCTGCTGGTTTGGAAAAAAGGCCGGATTAAAAAAGACTTTTTCCGGAACATACCCACGTACCTGCCAACAGACTCCATGCTGGTTTTCAACAATACCCGGGTGATTCATGCAAGGCTGTTTTTCCGGAAAGAAACCGGAGCAAAAATTGAAATTTTTTGTCTGGAACCTGATCAGCCTGCCGACCATCAGCTGGCTTTTCAGCAAACCGAAAAGGTGGTTTGGAAATGCATGCTTGGCAATGCCAAAAAATGGAAAGATGGTGTGTTGATGCGGGAACTTGAAGTGCAGGGAAAAACCATCAGATTAAACGCCCGGAAGATCGACCAGGAAGAACATTCGTTTTTGATTGAATTCAGCTGGAACGAAGCGATAAATTTTGCTGAAATTATAGAAAAGGCAGGCGTTTTGCCCATTCCTCCCTACCTTAACCGCGAAACTGAACCCGGCGATGAAGAAACCTATCAAACCGTTTATGCAAAAACCGACGGCTCGGTGGCAGCACCCACTGCCGGATTGCATTTTACCGCCAGCATTCTGCAGAAACTCACCGAAACGAATGTTACGCTGCGGGAAATTACGCTTCATGTGGGCGCCGGAACTTTTCAACCGGTAAAATCGGAAACCATCAACGGGCATCAAATGCACCACGAACAGGTTAATATTCCCAAAAAATTTATTGAAGAACTGCGAGTCAGTTCAAAAAAAAATATCGCTGTGGGAACAACTTCAGTGCGGTCGCTGGAGAGTTTGTACTGGCTCGGTTTAAAGCTTAAAAATCCGGAAAAACAGATTGAACATTTGGAAGTTGAGCAGTGGGAGCCCTACGAAAACGATCAGGAGTTGAGTGTTAGGGAGAGTCTCGATAACATTTTGAGCTACCTGGAAAACAACAACAAAACAACTTTGCAGTTTTCCACTCAAATCATCATCGTTCCGGGGTATCGGTTTAAACTGATTGACGGCATGATAACCAATTTTCATCAGCCGCAAAGCACTTTACTGCTTCTGATAGGCGCATTTTTGGGCAACAACTGGAAAAAAGTGTATGATTTTGCGCTGAATAACGATTTTCGCTTTTTAAGTTACGGCGACAGTAATTTATACCTGAAATAAACCGAAAATTGCCATTTATCCCGAAGGCGAAGTGGCGAATGCAATTTTTTCGATGAGCAACTGGCGGTTTATTGGTTTGGTGATGTAATCATCGAACACCGCCTTAATTTTCTCCACATCGCCAGACAAGGCGTAGGCTGTTTGGGCAATTACCGGAAGTTTCGGATTTATTTTCCGGATCTCG
>CAZCPH010000093.1:4238-10242 GCA_964500105.1 uncultured Mariniphaga sp.
CCAGTGCATCAAAACCATTCATTACAGGCATTTTAATGTCCATCAGCACCAGATTGATGTTCTGATTGTTTTTGCAAAACTCAACAGCTTCCAGGCCATTCAAAGCCCTCACCAGGCTATAATTGTACCTCGACAGAATCCGTTCAATCAGGTACCAGTTTACATCTTCATCTTCGGCTACAAGAATAACACCTTTTCCGTTGGGCGCCGCCGGCGTCTCTTCTCTTTTTTCTACCGCAAAAATGCTGTTTACCAGCCGGTTGTTATTTACAGGAATCAAAGGTAAAGTTACAGTGAATTCGGCCCCTTTTCCTTCTTCGGACTTCACCGATATGCTACCGCCCAAAATTTCGGTATATGCCTTGGTTATGGAAAGGCCCAACCCCGAACCCGACTGAATTTTTGCTTTTTTGCCGTCGATTTGCCTGAACCGGTCAAAAATAACTTTGTGGTTTTCGGGAGCAATCCCAATACCTGTATCTTTCACGTAAAAGGCAACTTCTGATGCATTCCTGATGTTGTACCCCAGCACAATTTCTCCTTTTTCGGTGTATTTAATGGCATTATTAATCAAATTCACCAGAATTTGTCTGAGCTTAACTTCGTCAAGTCTGATTTTTTCGGTCAGCTGCAGATCGGGTTTTTCCAGTTTAAGTGTAAGATTTTCCCGCGAAGTAACAATCACTTTAAATGAATTGTAAATTTCGTGAAGTAACTCATTAACATCAATTTCATCATTATTCACCTCAATCTGGCCGGCTTCAATCTGCGAAAATTCAACAATGTCGTTAATAATGGCCAAAAGGTAACTACCGCTGTTTCTGATAATCCGGATGTATTTTTTGCGGATATTGTCGTTCAGTTTTTCCGATTCGAGCAAATCGGCAAACCCCATAATTGCGTTCATCGGGGTACGAATTTCGTGCGACAAATTGGCCAGGAAAGACGATTTTAAACGATCGCTCTCCTCAGCTTTCTCTTTTGCCCGGGTTAATTCTTTATTTTGTGCCCTGTATTCTTTGTTTAACCGGCTGTATTTTTCAAGCTGATCTTCAATTTGCTGCTGCTGTTTAGTAAGTTCTGCCCTCAGCGCATGTTCTTTTTGAAAAAGCTTTTCTTTTTCCACCTGATTTTGATAATTCCTCTGCTGAGCCGCCAGAAGCAAACCCATTAGCATGGTTCCGGGAGTGTAAATGAATAGCAAGGGTATAATAATCACACGAAAAATTTGGCCTCTGATTTCGACGGGCAGTAATATGGTTCCAATCAACATCAAAACATGGACAATCAGCCCAAGCGCCAAAAACTCTCCCGGCCGGTTAATCCGTTTCCATTTTCTCCGCCATCTTCCCCATAAAATTCCGACTGTACCTGACGAAGCAATGGTTGCAATCCCCATCCACATGCCATCGCCTCCCATAAAAATACGTGTTGCGCCTGCCAAAAGCATGGCTACAAGAGTTGGGAGCGGCCCAAAAAACACACCCGAAACGGCCAGCATCACCGAACGCACATCGAAAACCACACCCGGCATGAGTGTCCAGGGTGTAAACATAAGTACAATGCCAATAACCCCGAGAACAACACCGGCAATTGTCTGCGCAATTATTCCCTTAAGCTTATCGTTTCGAAGCCAAAAATTTTCGTAAAGCATGGCAAATGCCAGCAATACCGCAATATTTTGAATTAAACTAATTACAATTGATTCGTTCATGAAAAAAGTTCGTTAATGAACTTAAATAGTATTTCCTTTATGAAAGATACAGATTTTTTCTCTTCAATACTACATTTTCCCTTCATTAATAATGAAAAAACTTTGTACAAACAGATAACATAAATGCTGAATTTCACGCGTTTTTGCCATATTTACATTCCACATTTAAAAACGATAAAAATGAAAATACTGGAACAACTTAAGCCACAACCTCTTTTCAATTATTTCGAAAATATCTGCCAGGTTCCGCGCCCTTCGAAAAAGGAAGAAAAAATCAGAAAATTTCTGCTTGAATTTGCAAAAGAACACAATCTGCAGGCAAAAACCGACAAAGCGGGAAACGTGTTCATTTCGAAACCTGCTGCACGAGGCAGGGAAAACAGTCCAACCGTAATTCTGCAAACACACATGGATATGGTTTGCGAAAAAAACAGCGACAAGGAGTTTGATTTTGACAACGATCCCATTGAACCCATGATAGTGGACGGCTGGGTGAAAGCCAACGGCACCACATTGGGCGCCGACTGCGGCATTGGCATTGCTGCACAATTGGCTGTACTCACATCAAACGAAATAAAACACGGCCCAATTGAGTGTTTAATCACGGTTGACGAAGAAACAGGATTAACCGGCGCTTTCGCACTGGAACCCGGATTTATGAGCGGTTCCATTCTGCTGAACCTCGACTCGGAAGACGAAGGCGAGATTTTCATTGGCTGTGCCGGAGGAATCGACACACTCATTTCGCTGACCTATGAAAAGAGACCGGCACCCGAAAATTCAGTTGCGTTAAAATTTTCTGTTTCAGGACTTTTGGGCGGCCATTCGGGTGACGACATTCACAAAAACCGCGGAAATGCCATTAAAATTCTGAACCGGTTTTTATGGAAAGCTTCCCGTAATTTTCCGCTGAACCTGGCTGAATTTAACGGCGGGAACCTGCGCAATGCCATTGCACGCGAAGCATACGCAATTGTGGTTGTTCCGAAAAAAGAAAAAGAAAAACTGCTTCAGGAATTTGAACAGTTTATTGACAAAATGAAATTTGAATTTGAACACAATGAACCGAAACTAAAACTTGAAGCAAACGAGGTTTCTTTGCCCGAATTTATTGCAGACAAACAAACAGGTACCCATTTGCTCAATGCCCTTTACGCCTGCCCGCATGGCATTCTGGAAATGAGCACCCGCATGGACGGAATGGTGGAAACCTCGACCAACCTGGCATCGGTAAAATTTGTTGAAGAGAACAGAATTCTCATCACCACCAGCCAGCGCAGCGAACTGGAAAGCCGCAAGTATTTTGCTGCCGAAATGGTTCGTTCGGTTTTTGAACTGGCGGGTGGCGAAGTAACCCATTCCGACGGATACCCGGGCTGGACGCCCAATCCCGACTCGAAAATCCTGGAAACCACAGTGGATTCCTACAAAAAACTGTTCGGTGTAAAACCCATTGTCCGTTCCATCCATGCCGGGCTTGAATGTGGACTTTTCCTGGAAAAATACCCGAATCTCGACATGGTTTCGTTTGGCCCAACCATAAAGGGTGCCCACTCGCCCGACGAACGGCTCGATATTGAAACCACGGAAAAATTCTGGAAACATTTGGTGGACGTGCTGGAAAATATTGAATAACAACAAAACATTCAAACGATGAACCGCTTACTGACTTTTTTAACGCTTGTATTTTTATTAACTGCGCTGACAGGTTTTTCGCAGGAATCTGCGCAATCGGTATTTTTTGCCAACCAGGGCGGCGATAAACAATGGCTCACCTACCAGGACAATCACCGTGCATTGTACCGAATCATCACAAATGAAGCATTCAGACTGCTTGATGAGCGGACAGAAAAAGTTTCGGAACTTCAATCTGCCGGTGAATGGAAAACCTACCAGAACGAAATCAAAACCGTTTTGAGCAATTCACTGGCAAAATTCAAAAAAACGCCATTGAATGCCCGAACAACAGGAATTCTGGAACGCGAAACCTTTACGGTGGAAAAAGTTTTGTTTGAGTCGCATCCCGGATTTTATGTTACTGCCGGGTTTTTTCTGCCAAAAAAACGGCAAAACCCGGCACCTGCGGTCATTTATGCCTGCGGCCATACGGAGTTGGGATTCAGAAGTGAAACCTACCAGCATGTAATTCTGAACCTGGTTGAAAAAGGATTTATCGTGCTGGCGTTCGATCCGTTGGGGCAAGGTGAACGGTTGCAGTATCCCGATGGGGAAACCGGAAAATCGAAGGTGGGTGGTCCCACAAGAGAACACTCCTACGCGGGAGTGCAAACATTATTGACCGGTAGTTCGCTTACCGATTATTTTGTGTGGGATGGTATTCGGGTGCTCGATTACCTGGAAACCCGCCCCGAGGTGGACATGAAGCGCATTGGCATAACCGGCCGCTCGGGCGGCGGTACGCAAACTGCCCAGATTGCCGCCTGCGACGAACGCATTTATGCCGCAGCCCCCGAATGTTACATCACCAGTTTTAAACGGTTGTTGCAGTCCATTGGCCCGCAGGATGCCGAGCAAAATCCGTACAACGCCATTGCCAATGGGTTCGACCATGCCGACTACCTGCACATCAGAGCACCAAAACCCACACTAATTATAACCACCACCCACGATTTTTTCAGTCAGCAGGGAGCACGTGAAACCTTTGCCGAAGTGCAAAAATCTTACGCTGCGTTGGGAAAACCTGAAAATGTTCAGATGGTGGAAGACTTTGGCGTACATGAATCGACTAAAAACAACCGCGAAGCATTGTACGCTTTCTTTCAACAACACCTAAATCTGCCAGGCAATGCAAAAGACGTTGAAACATCTCCGTTTACGGTGGAAGAACTTTGGGTCACCCCAACAGGACAAGTGGGCACTTCGTTTGAGTGTGAAACCGTTTTCAGCCTGAACCTGAAATATTTCGCCGGAAAAAATGTTTTGGAAGCCGGATTGCCTGAAAAAGTTGCTCAAACCGCAGGAATCGATTTCGGAAGAGAACTTACCGCAGCGGTGTACACCGGAAAATTTGCTGCAAACGATTTTCAGGTGGAAAAATATTTTCTTGAAAACAGCTGGAAAGATTACGCTTTGCCGCTTTACGTGATGAAACACGAAAGTGCAAATTCAGGAAGTCTGGTCGTTTGGTTTCATCCGGAAGGAAAAGAAAACCTGCTGAATAATCCGGTTGTTGCAGAGCTTATGCAGGCCGGACATACCCTGGTTGCTGCCGATTTGCCAGGAACCGGCGAACTGCACGATCCGGATTTTTCGGGCGACGGCGTTATTCAGGGCATTCCGTTTAACTACACGTTTGGCGCCAATCTGGCGGGGAAAAGCATCCCGGGCATACAGGCCGAAGCCATTGATTTGCTGATGCAGTTTATTAAAAATAAATTTCAGGGAAAACCTGCTGAAGCGGTTGTTCAGGGAAATGCAGCTTCGGCGGTTTTGCATTATGCCGTACTGAAAAACCCGTTCAGCAAAATGACCTTTCACGAGTTTCCCGGTCCGGTAAAAGAACTCACAGAAACAGAATTCTACAATCCTACTGTTGCTTTTTCCGCTGTTCCAGGCAGTTTAAAATGGTATGACCTGCCCGACCTGACCAGATATTTATCTGTAACCGGCATTGAAATCAAAACAGAGTAAGCAAAAAA
The DNA here is from genome assembly GCA_964500105.1 of uncultured Mariniphaga sp. Taxonomy (GTDB): domain Bacteria; phylum Bacteroidota; class Bacteroidia; order Bacteroidales; family Prolixibacteraceae; genus Mariniphaga. Next base: position 9,612 of record CAZCPH010000093.1, read on the forward strand.
ACACTCAATTGCCTGGTTTTTACTATTTTTACTCCTGAAATTGAATTTAAACCAGTGAACGGAAAACCAAAAATAACACTCCGTAACGCCATTCACCGCGAAAAGCCGGTGGTTAAAGTGGAATTTGACTACAACCGGGAACTGATTGACGAGCTAAAAGCCCGCACCAATGCCCGCTGGAGCGCCACGATGAACTGCTGGTATTTTCCAAAAGACAAATTTGTACTGGGCGAATTTTTCACCGCCATGAAACCGGTGGCGTGGATTGATTATTCGGCAGTGAAAATTGTTAATGAGCCGGAAAATCACAAATCCCAAAAGCGTGACTATTCGCACCGCCGAAAAATTGAACTGCCAAAAGGATATTCAGAATTACTTCATCAGAAACGATACAGTAAAAACACGATAAAAACATACTCGGCATACTTTAAAGATTTTATCCATTATTTCAGCGAATCGAATCTTGAAAATATTACACATCTAGAAATTAATGATTATATATTGCATCTAATCCGGAAATGGCATATTTCAACCAGCGAACAAAATCAGCGTATTAATGCCATTAAATTTTACTTTGAAAAAGTGTTGCGTAATGAAAGGCAGGTATTTGAAATTGAACGTCCGCGTAAAG